>JBFJQO010000236.1:0-4011 GCA_041616535.1 Woeseiaceae bacterium
CCCTCAACCACTTCTACCCGGGCAGCAGCGTGTTGTCCTTCGGCACGGCCGGCTGCAACCTCGCCTGCAAATTCTGCCAGAACTGGGACATGAGCAAGTCGCGCGAGATGGACACGCTCGCCGACAGCGCGAGCCCCGAGCGCCTCGCAGAGGCCGCCGCCGAGCTCGGCTGCCGCAGCATCGCCTATACCTACAACGACCCCGTGATTTTTCTCGAGTACGCGCTCGACGTGGCCGAGGCCTGCCGCGAACGGGGCATCGAGTCCGTCGCCGTCACGGCCGCGTACATCGACCCCGAACCGCGCGTCGAGTTCTTCCGCGCGATGACCGCGGCCAACGTCGATCTCAAGGCGTTCACCGAGCGCTTCTACTACAAGATCTGCGGCGGCCATCTCGCACCCGTGCTCGAGACGCTCGAGTACATCCACCACGAGACCGATACCTGGCTCGAGACGACGACGCTGCTGATTCCGGGCGAGAACGACTCGGATGCCGAACTGGACGCGATGACGCGCTGGGTCGTCGAGCACCTCGGCCCCGACGTGCCGATGCATTTCTCGGCTTTCCACCCCGACTGGAAGATGCGCGACGTGCCGAGCACGCCCGCCGCGACGCTCAAGCGCGCGCGTCGCATCGCGATGGACAACGGGGTGAATTACGCTTACACCGGCAACGTGCACGACAGCGAGGGCGGCAGCACCTACTGCCCAAGCTGCGGCGAACGCGTGATCGAACGCGACTGGTACGAACTAGGGCGTTGGCGCCTCGACGAGCACGGCGCCTGCCGGAAATGCGGCACGCGGATCTCGGGGCATTTCGATGCGGCGCCGGGCAATTTCGGCGCACGGCGCATCCCCGTCCGCCTGGCACACTAGGTGGCAAACATGGCCGCATCGCCGTACATCATCGACGTCACCCGCGAGAACTACGCACAGGTCATGCAGGCCTCGTTCGAGGTCCCCGTGCTGCTCGACTTCTGGGCCGCCTGGTGCCAGCCCTGCCAGGTGCTGATGCCGATCCTCGCGAAGCTGGCCGCAGACTACGACGGCAAGTTCGTACTCGGCAAGGTCAACACCGAGGAACAGCAGGAGATCGCGGCGCAATTCGGCATCCGCAGCATTCCCAACGTCAAGCTGTTCCGCGACGGGGAGCCCGTCGACGAATTCTTGGGCGCACTGCCCGAGCAGGGCGTGCGGGCGTTCCTCGACAAGCACATCGTCGACGAGGACGCCGTTGCCGAAGAGAAGGCGCGCAGGCTGAAGTTCTTCGAGGACGAGACGGCCGATGCGCCCGCGGCCGATGCGCTCGAAGCGCGCATCGATACCGACCCCGACGATCACGAGGCGCGTTACCTGCTCGCGCTGCGCCGCGTGATCGGCGGCGACTACGACGCGGCGCTGGACCTGCTGTTACAGCTCGTGCAGAAAGACCGCGGGTATCGCGACGACGCGGGCCGCACGACCTTGCTGAAGGTCTTCGAACTGCTCGGCGACGACCCGCGCGTCGGCGCGTACCGCCGGCGAATGGCAAGCCTGCTGTACTGAGCGCGCCCGGCTAGAACCCTTCCGCCGTTTCCCAGATTTTCGTCGACAACGCACCGGAGCGGCTGCAGACGATGAGCGGCCGCTCGAGTTCGGCACAGGCCTGGGCAAACGCCTGCGCCTCGTCCGGGCTGATCGATGCGGGATCAATAGGCACGTTGACGAGGCGAATGCCGAGCTCGGCCGCGGCCCTTGCCAGCGCAGCGGATTGCGGCTGCCCCGACGTCTCGTCGTCGGGCCGCGTGTTGACGATACTGCGCGCGCCTTGCCCGGCGATGAGCGACAGGTCCGCTTCGAACAGCTGGCCGGCCGCATACACCTGCGGCGCGACCTCGAGCATCTTGATCTGCAGATAGTCCTGCTTCAATGCCTTGTCCTCGTGCTTCGCGACACCTGATAGTACGCTCATCACGGCCGGGTTTTCAGCACCGTGCGGTCAGAAGACGTAGGTGACGACGGCCAGTCCCTTGATCAGCGTGTCGTCGTCGACGATCGGGCTGCGCGTGACGTCGTCGTCGAGGCGCTCAGCCGCGATATTGAGAATGATGCGCCACTCCTCGGACAATTCGACGAAAATGCCGAGGCCGGCCTCGACGCTCGACGTGCTGCCGGGCGTATACGCCGGGCGCGCGAGCGTCGCCGCCGCCGCCGGCACGCCGAAGTCGTGGTTGCTCATGTCGCTGCTCAGCCAGTTGTAGGCGATTTGCGGCACGAACGTCGCCGTGCCCCACGGGATGCCGCGCGACAGGCGCACGTTCGCGAGCCCGCCGCCGATGCGATCGAGCACGTCGTGCTGGTACGAGAGCTCGAGTTCGAAGCCCTCGCCGATTTCGTACTGCAGCCCGAGACCGGCGAGGACCGTGTCTTCGCGATCGCCGAGCCCTTCAAGGAACGCGCTGTCCGCTGCCTCGTAGGCACCGATGCGGTACTCGGCCGCAGCGGCGAGCCGCAACCTGCCGCTGCCCGCAATGCCGTAGCGCAGCGCCGGGCCGAACCACTGCAACCGCTCGCCGACGTAGGTCACGGCCGGGATCGCCTGCGTAACGTCGCGGGTCGAGCCGACGTATGGGCTGCTGCGCGTGATGACGCCGATGCCGAGCCCGAGACGGCCGCGTTCGCCGAGCACGCGGTACAGCTCGAGTTCGACCGTCGCTGTCGCACCCGGCCGCAGCTCGAAGCTCGCGCGCGCGAAACTCGGCGGGCCTTTCGGCCGGTAGTTATTGGATATCGCGAGCGTCTCGCGCGGGATGCCGATGAAGTTCTTGTCGAGGATGCCGTTCGCATTCTCGTCGCAATAGACGAGCACCGCGATCTCGCCATCGGCGATATTCGTCAGAACGTAGCTGCCGTCGCCGCGCGCCGGCAATGCGATTTCGTCGGCCGGGTCGCGCAGGTCGCCGAACGTGTCGGCGGCGTCGTACACCTGGAAGACGAGCGTGCCGTCGTCAGGTGCGTTCGCGAGGTGCACCTCGAGGTCGGCCGCGTTCGATACGAACGGCAGCGAAAAAGCGGCCAGCGAGGCGACGAAAAATTGACGAAGTTGCACAGTCACCGAACGCTACCACGGTCGCTCACGCTCAAACACCATAGACGTCAGATCGTTACACGCGGTTACAAAGGCGCGATGGATTGCGCGTAGGTAATAGCCCCGATTGACGGCCTCGACAGCGTCTCTCATAAGAATCGTTCACGAGAGGCAACCGGCAATTCTGATTATTGT
This sequence comes from Woeseiaceae bacterium, assembly GCA_041616535.1. Lineage (GTDB taxonomy): Bacteria > Pseudomonadota > Gammaproteobacteria > Steroidobacterales > Woeseiaceae > UBA1847. Next base: position 3,262 of record JBFJQO010000236.1, read on the forward strand.
TAAGTCCCGCCAGGGATCTGCGGCGGCGTAGCCCCGGGGCATGGTTCGCCCGATTCGAAGATCGGTCACAGGGGGACTGAATCATGAGAACGATCGTCGCACCTTTCGGAATTTCGTTTTGTGCCGTCTTGTTCCTGGCACTTTCTGCACCTTCTGCCCACGCCAATCCTGACTTCAGCGGTTGCGCCGGATGTCACGGCGTATTCGGCAACGGCCCGTCCGACGCGGAGCACATCACGCATGCCGCGTTGGCCAATGACGACTGCGGTTTCTGTCACGGATCCGGCGGCTTCAACAACCCGCCGCTGGTCAATTGCACAGGCTGCCACGGGCGCGCCGAGGATGCCGGCGGGGATGGCGGCAACCCGGGACTGGCTCGCGGTTTGCGCCAGCACCACGAAGTCGTCGGCGCCGCGTCGTGCGGCGGCTGCCACTCAGATGTCGCCGGCCCTCCCGGCGTCGGTGAGGACGTGCTGCCGTCGTTCTACCCGATTGCACTAAATGGCGTCGGACTCGATTCGTGTGACGGCTCCGAGGAACGTTTCCCCTCCAATTCCATCAGTCTGGACAACGACGGCGACGGCCTGACCGACGCCGCAGATCCCGATTGCGCGCCGGCGAACACGCCGCCGGTCGCGAATGCGGGTCCCGACCAGACCGTCAATGCCGGCGATACCGTGACGCTCGACGGCAGCGGCTCCAGCGACGCCGACGGCGATACCCTGACCTACGCCTGGTCGTTGGCGCCGC
>JBFJQO010000237.1:0-3986 GCA_041616535.1 Woeseiaceae bacterium
CGCAATCGTGCCGTCGTGTACGCGCACTCGGAAGACACCCAGGAGCGGGATGCGGCCGGGGTCGGTTGGGTCAACCAGTTGCGCAATGCGCTCGATGAGGACAACTTCGAGCTGCGCTTCCAGCCGATCAACGACATCCACACCGGTGAGACGACCCATCACGAGGTACTGATCCGGCTCCGCGGTACGGACGGTAAATTGATTTCCCCCGACGCGTTTCTCGTGTCAGCCGCGCGCTTCGGCATGATGTCCGAGATCGACTTCTGGATTATCGAGAGTGCTGCGAAGGCCTACGCAAAGTACTCGCAGAGTATCAACCCGCTCAAGCTGTCCATCAATGTGTCGGCCAATGGATTCGAGAGCGACGACCTGGTGCCGCATATCAGGCAGGCATTCGACAGGTACGATGTCGACCCTCGTAACATCATCTTCGAGATTACCGAGAGCCTCGCCATCCGCCACCCGCCACACGTCGAGCAGCAGATTTCAGCCATACGCAAGATGGGCTGCGGGTTCGCGCTCGACGACTTCGGCACGGGGTACAGCTCATTCGGCTACCTGCAAAAGCTGCAGTTCGACTACATCAAGATCGACGGTTCATTCGTCGAGGACATGCTGAACAAGCCTGTCGACCAGAAGATGATCAAGCTGATCGCCGAGATCGCCCACGAAGCAGGCATGAAGACGATCGCCGAGTATGTCCGGGACGCCGAGTCGCTCGCCAGGCTCGAGGAACTCGGTGTCGATCTCGCACAGGGGTACTTCGTGGGCAAACCGACCAAGGAACCGCGGCAGAAATCGACCCCCATCTCGCTCGGTTACCACCGGCGCAAGCGGACATACTCCTGAGACGCCCGGCGCAGCGCCGTCGATCCTGGTGATGACAATCCTGGCGGGTTCCTCGCACGGGCTATAATCGGCCGCAGCGATTTTGAGGGTCCTGCACAGGCGAACGGCCCGAGCGAGACAGACAAAGCCGATGATCACGATTCCCATCTACCAGGTCGATGCGTTCACGCTCGGGCCCTTCTCGGGCAACCCCGCGGCCGTTTGTCCGCTGGACGCGTGGCTCGATGACGCCATCATGCAGAACATCGCCGCCGAAAATAACCTCTCGGAAACGGCTTTTCTCGTCGCGACCGGCAGCGGCTACGACCTGCGCTGGTTCACGCCGGCGACCGAAGTGGATCTCTGCGGTCACGCGACGCTTGCCGCCGGCTACGTCGTCCTCAATCACCTGCAGCCCGGTCTCGATGCGGTGGCCTTCGAGACGCAGAGCGGCCGGCTGGTCGTATCGCGCGATGGCGATCGCCTGTCGATGGACTTTCCCGCCCGGCCGCCGGTGCCGACCGCTGTTTCGCAGGCACTGAGTGATGCCCTCGGCGAGGTACCCTCGGAGGTGTACCTGTCGAGAGACGTTCTTGCCGTGTACGACGACGAGGCGAGTGTTCGTCGCCTGTCGCCGGACCAGGCCGGGCTGTTCGCGCTCGGTGAGGGCCTTGGCGTCTGCGTCTCGGCCAAAGGGGATACGGTGGATTTCGTCTCGCGTTTCTTCGCGCCCAAGGCGGGCATCGCCGAGGATCCGGTGACCGGTTCGGCACATTGCACGCTGGTGCCGTTCTGGGCGCAACGACTGGGTAAATCACACCTCGTCGCGCACCAGGTTTCACCGCGCGGTGGCGAGCTGCGTTGCGAGCATCGCGGCGACCGCGTGATCATGAGCGGCCGCTGCACGCTGTTCCTCACGGGCAGCATTCATCTCTGACCCCGCCGGATCAATCGATTAGTATGGGCGGCCCGCATCCTTTCCATTCCCGGCCATGAACGGCGCTCTACTCAGCATCACCAACATCACCGTGGGCATCACCTGCCTCGTGTCCGTCATCCTGATGCAGAACCCGGCAGGCAAGAACCTGCTGATCCTTCACCCCGTGACCGTCCGGGAACACCGTCAATGGCATCGCTTCCTGACCTCGGGGTTCATTCATGCGGACATGCTGCATCTTGCCGTCAACATGTTCGTGCTCTGGTCATTCGGCAATGCCATCGAGCGGTTCTACTTTCCCACGTTCCTGGGCGAGTTCAGCGCCTGGAAATACATGCTGCTGTATTTCGGCGGCATCGTCGCGGCGTCCTTGCCGGATTACCTGCGGCACAACAGGAATCCGGGTTATGCCGCGCTGGGGGCATCGGGCGGCGTGTCGGCCGTCGTGTTCGCCGCGATCCTGTTCGAGCCATGGCAGAACCTCTACCTGTACGGCGTGATCGCGATTCCGCAGATACTGGCGGGTGCGGCGTACCTGTACTACTCGTGGTACCAGGACAGGAGAGGGGGCGACCACATCGCTCACATGGCGCATTTCAGCGGCGCCGTCTGGGGATTCGTGGTCACGGGGCTGATGCGTCCCGACCTCTTCGTCCGCTTCGTGCAAAAGGTACTGCAGGGCCCGGAGTGGCTCTAGTCGCCGGGTTCCGGGGCCGACAGGAGGCGATCATCGACGCGAAACCGATGCAGGACGCGCTTACGCCGTCCCCCACTTGGTCTCGACCTCGATGCCGACCGAGCGCAGGAAACCGCTCGGCAGAATGCCGCCCGCCGAAATGACGACGGCGTCGTTGGGAACGGTCTCGACGGAGCCGCCACAGTCGATGGCGACGTCCTTCTCACCGATCGATGCGACATTGGAGTTGAGCAAGACGCGAAGTCTGCCGGCAGCGACCATCTCGTCGACGCGCTCCCGGTTCTTCTGCTTGGCGCGGGTGAACGCACCGGATCGATAGGACAGCGTTACCGTTGTGCCCGGCTCGGCCGCGATGGTCGTTGCTGCCTCGAGGGCGCTGTCGCCCCCGCCGACGACGAGCACATGCAGGTTGCGGTATTGCTCGGGATCGATGACGCGGTAGACGACCTTGTCGCGCTCTTCCCCCGGTACCTCGAGCTTGCGCGGTGTACCGCGCCGGCCGATGGCCAGCAGGACGGCACGCGTGTTGTAAACGCGCCTGTTGGTGCGGACGGCGTAGCCGCCGTTCGGCGCCGCTTCGATCCGCTCGACCTGCTCGCCGTAGTTGATGACGATGCCGGTCTTCTTTTCGACCTCGGCAAAGAAATCGATCAGCGTCTCCTTTTGCACTTCTCTGAACCGCATCTTGCCGACAATGGGCAGGTCCGCCGGCTGCGTCATGACCAGCTTGCGTCGCGGGAAGTGCGCAATCGTACCGCCGAGCTCCTCTCGCTCGATCGTCGCCGATCGCAGGCCCCATTCCTTGGCGGCCAGCGTTGCCGTGATGCCGGCCGGGCCGGCGCCGACGATCACGATATCGAGCTTGTTCTTGTGCGGTCGCGCAACCAGTTGCTTGATCGAGTTCATGGCCTGGCGTCCCTGCTCGACCGCGTTCCGGATCAACCCCATGCCGCCCAGTTCGCCCGCAATGAACACCCCCGGTACGTTCGTCTGGAAATCGGGCTGCACGGTCGGGATGTCAACACCGCGCCGCGCCGTGCCGAACACGAGCGTGATGGCATCGGCGGGGCAAACCGTCTTGCAGGTGCCGTGACCGATGCAGTTGGTCGGGCCGACGAGATGCGCCTTCTTGCCGATCATGCCGAGCACGGTGTGCGCGTACTGCTCGGGGCACGCCGCGACGCAGCTGCGGCAACCGATGCACTTCGTGTGGTCGATTTCGGGATGCAGCGTCGGCGGCTCGATCATGCCCTGCTCGGTCGCCGACACGAGCGCGCCAAGACTCGATTCTTCGCGACGCGAATGCCGGTGCCAGTACCAGGCCACGATCAGCGTAATGGGCAGGGCGTAAGCGACAATTTCGAACAGCGGCATTTTCCTCGATTCCGGATCCATGCAGTCCAGCAACGCATTCTGCGCAAATCTCGTTCGATTTCGCATTTCAAAGTGTGAAGACCTTCACACTTTGGAACATCTCTAAGTGGGCGGAATCGGCCCGGTCCGTGGTCGTAGCGACGGCCAGCG
>JBFJQO010000238.1:0-3945 GCA_041616535.1 Woeseiaceae bacterium
GCGTGCGTTATTGATCACGAGCCGGATATTCGCTTCGAGACTGCGTCCTCCGGTGCGTTCGGCGATGCGGGCGAGCAGGAACGGCGTCGTGTCCTTGCCCGTGATGCCGCGCGTACGCATCTCCGCGATCGCCTCGTCGATGACCGCGTCGATCTCGGCACGATCGAGGGCGTGCCGTTCCGGGATCGGCACCGCGATGACCATGCCGCCGTCGAGACCCAGGTCCAGTTTGCGCTTGATGGCCGCCGCGATCTCGGCCGCCGAGTCGGCACGGTAGTCGACGCCAAAATCGCTCTCGCGCGCATAGAACGCGGGCAGCGTGTCGGTCCGGTAGCCGACGACGGGCACGCCGTGCGTCTCGAGGTACTCCAGCGTGCGCCCGATGTCGAGCACGGACTTGATGCCGGCGCACACGACGGCGACGCTGGTGTGCGCGAGTTCCTCGAGATCGGCCGAGATGTCCAGGGTCTCCTCGACGCCCTGGTGCACGCCGCCGATGCCGCCGGTCGCGAAGACGCGAATGCCCGCCATGGCCGCGATGATCATCGTCGCCGCAACCGTCGTCGCGCCGTCGAGTTTGCGCGCGACGACGAAGGGCAGGTCGCGGCGACTGCACTTGATCACGGCGGTGCCGCTTTTCCCGAGTCGGTCGATCTCCGCGCGATCCAGGCCGACGCGCAGCCGGCCGCCGAGGATCGCGATCGTCGCGGGCACCGCACCCCCCTCGCGCACGGCTTTCTCGACCTTCAGCGCCGTCTCGACATTGCGCGGGTAAGGCATGCCGTGACTGATAATCGTCGACTCGAGCGCGACGACCGGGCGGCCGGCATCCAGCGCTTCGGCGACGTCCGGCGCGATATCGAGGTGCTGGTTGGAGGGTATCGTCACGAGAGCTTCTCCCGTGCCCTGGCAAGCGCAATGTTCACCGCATCCCGAACGTCCCGGTCGTCGAGCTGCGCACAGACGAGCCCGGCGAGGAACGCGTCTCCTGCGCCAGTCGTGTTTCGAACCGTCGTCTCTTTTGCACCGGACGTCATGACGCCTTTCTCGTCACCGGCGCTGAAGAAGACACCCTCGCTGCCCCGCGTCAGAAAGACGCGCGTAACGCCGGCGGCGTGCAGTTGCTCCGCGGCTCGCTCAAGCTGCGGGATCGTCCGGGTCTCGCGATCCGTCAGTGCCGCGGCCTCGATGGCGTTGGCCTTGAGGGTATGAACAGCGCCGAGGTGCTCCCGGATTCGAACCGCTTTCGCCGTCGACACCGTGTCGACGAAGATCGGCTTATCCGCGAATTCGCCCGTGATCCAGGCGAGCGTTTCCGCCGGGAGGTTGGTATCGATGACGATCGACGACGAGGCCCCGAGCATGCTTGCGTGCGACCGGAGCCTGTCGGGCGTCAGTTGCTCCACGATACGCATGTCGGAGATCGCCACCTTCATCTCGCCGCCGGCATCGATGACCGAGAGGTAGGTCGATGTCGGCGCGGTATTGGAAACGTGAACAAGGTCGACATCGACACCGGCATCCTTCGTCGCTCGCAGCAGGAAGCGGCCGTGCTCGTCGTCGCCCACGGCCGAGACGAGCCGGCAATCGACGCCGAGGCGCGCGAGGTTCTCGGCAACGTTGCGGCCGACGCCGCCGGCCGTGATGCGGACGGTGCCGGGATTCGAATCGTTCAGTCGTAGCGGCGCGTCCGACTCGCCGTGGATATCGACGTTGGCGCCGCCGATGACGGCAACGAAGCAGCCCTCGCGTTGCTTCCTGTTGTTCGAGCGGGTAGCCGGCATGCCGCAGTATTGCCCGATGCGCAGCGGGTCCGCAACGCCTGCCGGCCCGGGCAGGTGTTGGCCCGGCCGCAGGCTTATGTCCAATCGGGCTTGACTTAGTGTTTATTTAACACTATTGTTCGTGTCAAGTTAACACGAAGTACCGAGATGACCTTCACCTACGACCACCCGCATCCCGCCGTCACCACGGACATCGCGATCTTCACGATACGCCAGGACGAACTCAAGGTGCTCCTCATCAAGCGGGCGCTGGCACCGCACCAGGGCATGTGGGCGCTGCCCGGCGGCTTCGTCCGGCTCGACGAAAGCCTCGAGGAGGGCGCCCGGCGAGAACTCGAGGAGGAAACCGGTGTTTCCGACGTGTACCTCGAGCAGCTCTACACCTTCGGCGAGCCCGACCGCGACCCGCGCGAGCGCGTCATCACCGTGGCCTACTATGCGCTGATCCCGTCGGAAGAGTTCGACATCCAGGCGGGATCGGACGCCGAGGGTGTCGGTTGGTTCGGCATGCGGGAACTGCCCGCTCTCGCGTTCGACCATGCCGACATCCTCGAAATGGCGTTCGAGCGCCTGCGCGCGAAGCTCGACTACTCGACCATCGCGTTTCAATTCATGCCGCCCGAATTCACGCTGTCCGAGCTGCAGAATGTCTACGAGGTCATCCTTCGCGACGCTCTCGACAAGCGCAACTTCAGGAAACGCATTCTCGCCCTCGACGTCATCGAGGCGACCGGCAGGGACAAGCGCGAAGGCGCGCATCGTCCCGCGAAGCTCTACCGAGTCAAGGATCCAGGACGGATCGATTTCATCAAGTGAGGTGCATCATGTTGTTCAACTATTACAAAGGTGAACCCAATAGCTACGTACTGAGCCACCGGAACGGCAAACTCAAGAAGCACGGCACCGGCATCAACTTCTTCTACCTGCCGCGCACGACGTCCATCGCCGTCATCCCGGTATCGAGCCAGGACAGCCCCTTCATCTTCAACGAGATGACGGCCGACTACCAGGAAGTCTCGATCCAGGGCACGCTGACCTACCGCGTTACCGCGCCGATGGAGCTGGCGTCCCGACTCGACTTCACGGTTTTGCCGAAGACGCATCGTTACGTAAGCGAGGATCCCGAACACCTGGTCGAGCGCCTCGTCAATAGCGTGCAGGCGCACATTCGCAACGAGATTAACGGTCTCGGACTCGAGGAAGCACTGACGCGCATCAAGGACCTCGCCGAGACGGTAAAGGCCAGCGTACGCAACTCCGCCGAACTCGCGGAACTGCACATCTTGCTCGAGGGCCTGCACTTCTCGGCCATCAAGGCGACGCCCGAGATGCGCAAGGCGCTCGAAGCCGACTACCGCGAGAGCCTGCACCGGCGCGCCGACCAGGCCATCTACGCGCGCAGAAAGTCCGCGGTCGACGAGGAGCGAAAGATTCGCGAGTCCGAAATGAACACCGACGTCGAACTCGAGAACCGCCGCAAGGATCTCGTCGACATGCAGGCCCGCAACAGCCTCGCGCTGGCCGAGGCCGAGGCGAAGGCCGAGGAACTCAAGCTGGAGCCGTACGGCGAACTGCCGCCGCAGGCGCTCGTCGGACTGGCGCTGAAGGAATGGGCCGCCAACGCGGGCCGGATCGACAACCTGAGCATCACGCCCGACCTGCTCAGCAAGGTCGTCTCCTTCGTCGCGAGCGCGAATAGCGAGCGCGCCGCTTAGGCGTCGCACCATGCCGCGTGCACGCTACGAAAACGTGATCATCGTGACCCGGAACACGGAGCTCGATGATCTCGTGCGGCGCTTCAACACGAAAGCGCAGGCCCGGTTCTACCTCGAGCAGGCGGGGCAGAGTTTCGAGGCCATCGACGAAGCGCACGAGCGACACCAGGCGGTGCTCGGCCGAATTCGCCAGGCGATCCCGAACACGGTCAAGTCGCAAACAATATGCCGCGAAATGGTGCCGCAGTTCCTGTTCGGCGACGCTGACCTCGTCGTCACGGTCGGGCAGGACGGCCTCGTCTCCAACACGGCGAAATACCTCGCCGGCCAGCCGATCCTGGCCGTCAATCCCGATCCCGATCGCTTCGACGGGATCCTGCTCCCGTACACGCAAGACACGGTCGAGCCGCAGCTCTGCCGGGCGCTCTACGAGACGCCCGAGCACA
>JBFJQO010000239.1:0-3920 GCA_041616535.1 Woeseiaceae bacterium
AGTGCATGAGCTCGCCCGGCTTCGTCGTCAACCGCATCCTCGCGCCGTACATGGGCGAAGCCATGGCCATGGCCCACGAGGGTTTGCCGCTGGCCGAGATCGACAAAGCAGCGGTGCGCTTCGGCATGCCGATGGGACCGATCGAACTGGCGGACAGCGTCGGCCTCGACATCGCGCAGCACGTTGCAGGTATCCTGACGACGGCGTCCAATCGCGAGGTTCCGGCTAACGATCTCGCCGGCATGGTCGAGAAAGGCAACCTCGGGCGCAAGACCGGCCAGGGCTATTACAAATGGGAGGACGGCAAAGCCGTCAAGCCGCCCGCGAGCGGCGCTAACGTGCCGGCCGACATCGAAGACCGGCTTATCCTGCCAATGGTCAACGAGGCGGTGGCCTGCCTGAGCGAGGGCGTCGTGGCGACGGCGGACCTGCTCGACGCCGGTGTCATTTTCGGTACCGGCTTTGCGCCGTTCCGTGGGGGCCCGATCAACTATGCGCGCGAGCGCGGTATCGATTCGGTGACCGACAGCCTGCGCGATCTGGCGGGCCGGCACGGCGATCGATTTTTGCCACACAGTGGCTGGTCGGACGTGTGACGGCCGTCACACAAGCATGGCGGGCCCTTCGGAAACTGTGCGGTGCTTCACGCTGCGTGCTTCTCGAGGTACCGGAAGTTGTTGAATTGAAGGTAGAATACGCGCTTGACGTAATCTTGCGTTCCAAGAGCGGACCCGGGCGAGTACAGGATGAATAATGGCAAGTGAGCAGGTAAGCACTGAGCTGCTCAGGGGTTTTTCGCCGCTAGACGGCCTGAAGCGAGACAACCTTGCGGCACTCTCCCGCAAGGTGCAGATCCGTGAGCTGTCTCCCGGTCAGTTGCTTTTCAAGGAAGGCGACACCGAGAAACGCACGGTCTACGTCGTGTCGGGCATCCTCGAATTGCTCAACGAGGCAAAAGTCGTCGGCAAGATCGTAGGCGGCACCGACAGTGCACGCAATCCGATCGCACCGGTTTTCCCGCGCCGCGTGACGGCAAAGGCGCGCGACCGTGTGCGGTTCATCTCGATCGACAGCGACCTGCTCGACGTCATGTTGACGTGGGACCAGACCGGTACCTACGAAGTCTCGGAGCTGCAGGGCAAGTCCGACCAGGGCAGCGAAGACTGGATGACGATGTTGCTGCAGACGAAGGCCTTTCACAAGATCCCGCCCGCGAACATCCAGGCGATCTTCATGCGCATGCAGCAGATCAACTATCGCTCGGGAGACGTTATTCTCAAGCAAGGGGCCGAGGGCGATTATTTCTACGTCCTGATCCGCGGCTCGGCGCTCGTGACGCGCGAGACGCCGCTCAGCAAGGAGGGCATCAAGCTCGCCGAGCTGAACGTCGGCGACACGTTCGGCGAGGAAGCGCTGATCTCCGACGCCAAGCGCAACGCAACCGTCACGATGCAGAGCGACGGTGCCGTCATGCGCCTCGGCAAGGAGGACTTCAAGAAGCTCCTCAACGAGCCGATGCTCGACTGGGTGACGATGGCGCAGGCCGAGGACATCGTGCGCAGCGGGGGCCAGTGGCTCGACGTCCGCCTGCCGAGCGAGTTCGAAAACGAGCACCTCGAGGGTGCCTTGAACATTCCGCTGTATTTCATTCGCCTGAAATTATCGACGCTCGACAAGTCGAAGAAGTACATCGTCTGCTGCGACACGGGCCGCCGCAGTTCGGCCGGTGCCTACATTCTCAGCGAGCGTGGATTCCAGGCTTACGTTTTGCAGGGCGGCATCAACACCGCGTCCACGTAAGACTGCTGCCGGCGGGCGGCGGGTCCCCGCAGCGGCCTACATCGTGTGGGTAGGCTTGTCGCCGCCGAGGGCGCCGGCGAGATAGGTCTCGATTTTCTTCTGCGTATTGCCCTGGTCCTGGTCGGAAAACTGCACGCCGATGCCGGCCGTGCGCTTGCCCTGGGCGCCTTTCGGGGTCATCCAGATGACCGTGCCCGCGACCGGGATCTTTTCCTCTTCACCCATCAGGTTCAGGAGCATGAAGACCTCGTCACCGAGCCGGTAGGAGCTGTTGGTCGGAATGAACAGTCCGCCGTTCACGACGTAAGGCATGTACGCCAGGTACAAGGCGCTCTTGTCCTTGATCGTCAGGGTCAGCAGTCCGGGTTTGCTCATCGATTATCAGCCTTTTCGTGCCCTGGCTTGCGCCAGCATCAGGTTCATTCCGTCGAGGGGCGCATCCTCGATGCACTCCCGCAATCCGTCGGCCCAGTCGATCAGCAGCCCCTCGAGCGTCAGTTGCACGCTGTAGGAGCCGGCCGGTTGTCCGCGCAGACGATTGATTATGTCTAGATAGCAGAAGAGATTTCGGCTGTCCATGCGCCGCAGCACAGATTCGTCGATCGCGAGCCCGGCGGCCCTCTCGCGACCTGCCGCGCCGGCAATAACGCCCAGTTTCACCTGTTGCGCGAGCCAGTTCAGCACCGCCTCGGCGCCGAGCTTCGCCCAGCGATCGGCGACCTCGACAGCGGAGCCGGCGCCGCGGCCGAGGGCATTGAGGTCGCGCGCCATCGTGGCGCTCGTCTCCAGTGCCTCGAGCGCGTCGATCGCGGCAAGCGGCGCCCCGCCCGCCGCGCGCAGCGCCTCGATCCAGGACGCGCCGGGCTGCAGGCGGTCCAGCCAGGCCAGCGCGGCGTCCTCGCCGGGTGCGGCGAAGTCGATGCGTTGGCAGCGGCTGAAAATGGTCGCCGGCAGCCTGCCGACCCGGTCCGCGACGAGGATCAGCAATGCCGCACCGCGTGGTTCTTCGAGCGTCTTGAGCAGGCTGTTGGCGGCATTGACGGTCATGGCGTTGGCCGGCTCGATAACGGCGACCTTGCCGCCGCCCTCGTAACTCGTCAGGTTCAGGTCGTCGACGAGCTCGCGGATTTGCCCGATGCCGATGGCCTCCTTGTCCTCGGGCGGCTGGATCCAACGCAGGTCGGCGTGTGCGGGGACGGCCTCGGGATGGCACGGCAGCGGACCCGCATCGAGGCCCAGGTAGGTCCTCGCGGTCCAGCGCGCCGCGGCGCGCTTGCCGACCCCGGCCGGCCCGGCCAGCAGCACAGCATGCGGGATGCGCCCGTGACGGACGCGATCCTGCCATGCATCGACGAAGTGATTTAGCCAGTCAAGTTCCATTGAAACAATAATATACGAGCGTTAATTGAAGTGATTACTGCGCCAAAAGCTGGTCGGCGAGTGCGGCAATATCCGCCTTGACGTCGTCCATGCTGCGGGTCGTGTCGATGACGACAAAACGTTCCGGTTCGCGGATCGCGATCTGCAGGTAACACTCGCGCACGCGCTCGAAGAAATCTTGCCGTTCCTGTTCGATGCGGTCCGGTTGGCTGCGCGTGCCGGCCCGTTCCATGCCGATTTCGACCGGCGCATCCAGCAGGATCGTCAAATCGGGCCAGGTATCGCCGTGCACCCAGTCGGCCATGCGATCGATGGTCTCCATCGGCAGCCCCCGCCCGCCGCCCTGGTAGGCGCGGCTGGAGTCCGTGAAGCGGTCGCAGACGACCCACGTGCCCGCGTCGAGCGCGGGCACGATGACGTTGTTCACGTTGAACGAACGCGCCGCGAACATCAGCAGCAACTCGGCGATCTCGGGCACGGGTTCGTCGCCGCGGTTCATCAGGATATCGCGAATGTCTTCGGCGAACGGCGTGCCGCCGGGTTCCCGCGTCGTCAGCACGGCATGCCCGGCCGCTTGGACCCGTTCGACGAAGGTCGCGATGTTGGTCGACTTGCCGACGCCCTCGATGCCCTCGAACGTGATGAACATGCCGCGGTCCATGTCAGCGCCCTCCCCTGCGATTCTGCCGCAGCCGCTTCAGGTACTCCGCGACCGCTGCCTCGTGCTCGGCCCGGGTGGC
>JBFJQO010000240.1:0-3912 GCA_041616535.1 Woeseiaceae bacterium
GCCGTTCATCGACGTCATCGTGATGCCCGTGACGAGATTCTGGCTCTCGGTCAGTTTCGTCGTCTTGTTGCGCCACGTGACGCCCCAGTCGGAAGAGGTCTTGACGAGCAGCTTGACGCTCTGGCTGCCCGTGAACACGGCGTATGCGGCATACAGCGTGCCGGCCGGGTACTCGCGTTCGATCGTGCCGAGTTCCGGGTTCTCCATGACGGTCGAAATCGTGACCGTGTCCTGCGGGACAAGCTCGTCGAGTACGGCGAGAAAATCGGGCTTGTCGATGAAGCGTCCTTCGGTGCCCTCGTCGACGATGATCGTGTTGAGCCCGGGTTCGTAATAGTCGTAGTCGTCCTTGTTGTTCTCGAGCCAGTGCTGCACGGCAATGACGCCGCTGTCCTGGTCGCGAAAGCCGCCGATAAACCCGTGAATGGCCATGCCGGGCAGGGCGATCACGCGGGGGTCCGCCGCGAATTTCGTGCCGATCGGTGCGGGGTGGTTGGGATGCCCCGGGACGATGCGGCTGGTCCAGCTGTTGCCGGCGTCGCAACTCTCGGCCTGCCCGATCCAGGCGTCCTCGTGGCCGAGGATGTCGACGGTGCGGTAGTCGTTGAAGAAACAGACGATGCAATCGCCGTCGCCGGGACGCATCGCGCAGGCGGGCTCGTTCTGCTGTTTGAGACCTTCGTCGCGAATGTCGCCCGGGTCGCGCGTCGGGCCGACGATGTTGAGGTCGGGTTTGGGATCGCCCGGGTAAAGTTGCGCGACTGCAGTCACGGGTGCCAGTGTTAACAGGATGGACAAGCCAAGCGAGACAGCCCGTGCGCGGTCGGGAACAAACATTATGACAACCCCCCCAGGTTATTTTCGTTATTGGTCTTGGGCCGTGCTTGCGGTATTGCCGCTTCTCACCAGTATAGCCCACGCCCGGGGCGGAATTAACTGGTTAGTAGGGCTTGTACGGCTTTCTGAAATAAATGGCAAGTCCGAATGCGAGAAGCGCGAGTGATGCCCACATGGCGATCCGCCAGTAACTCGTCGCCGGCTGGACGATGTCGAACTTCGCCACGTAGATCGTTTCGCATGCGCCGTCCCCCGTGTCGGTGCGCGTCGTGCTCGTCCCGCGAACGCTGCCGCCTTCGGTGGCGTAACTCGCAAGGAAGCCCCGGACGCGCACCTGGTCGCCGATGCGGATTTTCCTGACCTGGCGACGGACAAAATCGTCGTCGGAGAGTAGATGATTGTTAGACAGCTGGTTCATGTCGAACGCATCCCAGGCTTTCTGGTCGCGCGTCTTCACGTTGCAGGTAAACAAACCGTTCCAGAAGCTGATCTTGTCGAGACGCTCGTTGGCCGTGTTATCGCCCCAGATGACGCAGATATCGAGCATGTTGAGATGGTCGTTGGCGAGCGCGTGCATGCGGCTGTTGTCTTCGTTGTGATGTCGATAGGACACGACCATGCCCGTGATGTCGTAGTCGAACTCCGGTTCGACGCGGTAGTCGACGTCGTTGAACCGGACGTCAAACGGCCGTTCGCGCGTGCGTACCTGCCTGGGCTCGTTCGTAATCTGCGCCACAAAGTCGATATTCCCGGGGAGGTCGTTGCGATTCCAGAACGCGACGAGCAGCGTTGCGAAACTCGCAATGACGATCATGCTGCTCACTTTCATGGTCTGCTCCGCGCCCGATTGGACGTAATACATACGGGTTCAGGCGATATTCACACAAATTTAAGGGGCGGTTAATGACACAGGTCCTATTCTGCGATCAAGGCTCGTGGAACGGGTCGGAAAACGACGACAGGAGGTCGTTATGAACATCGTCATTGCTGCAGAGAAGCCGAGCATTGCCACGTTGCTGAGTGAATTCATCAAGCGGCGTGTCGTTGCCGACGACATCAAGGTCAGCGAGAACCCGGACGAGACCGGCAGCTTCTTCGTCGGCTACGATCTCGATCGCTACGTGATTGCCCCGAACGGCGAAGTGCACGTTGACCGGCTCGACATCGACGCCTGACGGCGGACGGCCCGGAGTGCGCGACAGGCGACGGGCCCTGGTTCGTTTCGGTGCCGAATTCGCGTCTCCGGGCCCCCGAATCGGGCATACTTTCGAACGTGGACAAGCAAAGCCCGACCGCCGTAGCGAACGACGTGCGCCGACCGCCGCCGGATCTCGTGTACGCGATCCTGTTGCTCGCCGCGGCAATAATCGCCCTGACGATCGCCGGAGCCAAGGCGGGCCTGCTCGTTCACGGGGACACCTGGGGCGAGCTCGCGTTTTTTCTCGCATTCGCTCTGTTCACGATCGTTGCGGGCTTTCCGCACCCGGTTTTCGGCCACGTCTCATTCGATCGCGTCGCCCAGGTCATGAGCATCCTCGTGCTGGGGCCCGTGGACGCAGCCTGGGTCAACGGGCTCGCCTCCTTCATCTATCCCTGGGGCCGGCTACGCCGCGGCGTGGCATTGCCTGCCGTCGTCACGGCCGCGTGCCACAACGCAGGACTGATGGTGTTCGTGATTCTCGGTTCCGGCCTGTTGTACGAGCGCCTCGGCGGACCCGTGCCGCTGTCGGCCCTCGACGTCGGCACGCTGCTGCTGCTCGTTGCCCTCGCGGTCGCCATGCAGTTCATCAACGACGTCGGAATGATGTTCGTTGTCTGGCTGCGGCGCGGCGATCCGCTGCTCGTATTCAACCGTTTCACGACGATCGTCGAATTCGTGTCGGCCGCGGGCGGCGTCGTTCTCGCGATCGCCTACGTGAGCCAGTCGATGGTGTTCTTCGTGTTGCTGTTGCTGGTCTTCGTTGCCGGCATGCTCGTGATCATGCAATACGCGCTGATGCGGTACCGGCTCGAGAAGCTCGTCGACGAACGCACCGAAGAGCTGCGCGTACAGTCCCAGGAGTTCGAACGGCAGGCAACGCACGACAAGCTGACCGGGCTGCCGAACCGGCGTTACGCCGACGACTTCCTGCAGCAGCAGATCAGTCTCGCACAGCGCGTAGTCCGTGACGGGGCTCTGGCGCTCGCTGACATCGACCATTTCAAACGAATCAATGACAATTATTCGCACGCGATCGGGGACCGTGTGCTCGCGCGCGTGGCGCGCATCCTGGCCGAAGATTGTCGCAACACGGACTTCGTCGCGCGTTACGGCGGCGAAGAATTCCTGTTGTTTTTCCCGGACACCGACGTCGGCAGCGCGTTCGACGTCTGCACGCAGTTGCGCGTCGCCATCGAAAAAGCCGATTGGTCGGATATCGCGCCGGACATCTTCGTGACAATCAGTTTCGGCCTTGCCGAGATCACGGACAGTACACGCCGGCGTACCGTGCTCAACGAAGCCGATGAGCGGCTTTATCGCGCCAAACGGGAAGGGCGCAATCGCGTCATCGCCGGGTAGGGTCGCCTAGCGTGGCTTGCCGCCGCGTAGCCCGAGGAGCGCTGCATCGAGCAGGTCCAGCGGCACGCTGCGGCGGATTTTGCGGATGAGACGCCCGCGGATCCGGCGCTTCGAAGCGGTGTGCGCCCGCGTATCGAGCTCGCTGAAATCGCGGGCGCGGGCGATTGCGCGCGCGCCGAGATCGTTCGGCGCGACGAGTTCGTCGAAGAATCCGGCCCGCAGCGCATCGTCGGCGTCGAAGAGCGCGGACAGGGTCACGGCACGCTGGTAGGCGGCCGGCGCGAGGCGATGGCGCAGCATTGCGGCGGCCACACGCGGCATCGTCAGTCCCAGCGCAACCTCGTTGGCCGCAATCCGGAAGTCGCCGCGGCTGCCGATGACGTGATCGGCCGACAACATCAGGAACACGCCCATCGCCAGGCAGTGACCGTTGCAGGCGGCGACGACGGGGTGCGGATAGGCGAGGACGCGCGCCGTCAGCCGGTATCCGAGGCGCAGCATGCGCAGCGCGTTCA
>JBFJQO010000241.1:0-3851 GCA_041616535.1 Woeseiaceae bacterium
TGATGTCGTCATCCCTGGCACAGGGTCTCGGCGGCGCCCCGTGGGCAGACCCGAAAGCCGGGGCCCACGTCGCCCGGGCAGCGGGTTGTTACATGACCAGCCAGGTCGAGGCCGGCCATCATTGCCCGATTACGATGACGTTCGCGTCGGTACCTACTTTCCTTAAGCAACCCGATCTCGCCGACGAATGGCTGCCCAAGGTGTTATCCACGGGCTACGACCCGCGCAACGTACCTCACACCGAAAAAGCCGCGGTCACGATCGGGATGGCCATGACGGAGAAGCAGGGAGGCAGCGACGTGCGGCGAAATTCCACGCGCGCATTCCCTGTCGGTCGGCCCGGGCCCGGCAGGGCCTACGAGCTCGTAGGTCACAAGTATTTCGTGTCCGCGCCGATGTCTGATGCTTTCCTGATGCTGGCGCAGGCCGAGGGTGGCCTGTCCTGTTTCCTGGTGCCGCGCTGGCGGCCGGATGGCAGCAAGAACCCGTTTCAGATTTTGCGTTTGAAGGACAAGATGGGCAACGCCTCCAATGCTTCGTCGGAAACCGAGTTGCGCGGCGCACTCGGCTGGCTGATTGGCGAAGAGGGGCGCGGCGTGGCAAATATTCTCGAAATGGTCGCCATGACGCGCTTCGATTGCCTGGTCAGTTCCGCGGGCGCGATGCGTCAGCACATGACGCAGATCATCCACCATACGAGCCACCGGCAGGCTTTCGGCAACTACCTCGACCGGCAGCCCCTGATGCAAAACGTCCTGGCCGACCTGGAGCTCGAAACCGAGGCGGCCGCACACATGGCTTTCCGGGTCGCCCGGGCGCTGGACGGGATGCAGGCGGGCGATGCCGAAGAGGCCCGATTTGCACGTATCGCAATCGCGGTCGGCAAGTACTGGGTCTGCAAGCGGCAACCCGGGCATGCCTACGAAGCGATGGAGTGTATCGGCGGTTCGGCGGTGATGGAAAACAGCGTCATGCCGCGCTTCTACCGCGAGGCGCCGATCAACACGATCTGGGAAGGTTCCGGCAATGTGCAGTGCCTGGACGTGCTGCGATCCATGCGCAAGGAACCCGAGTCGCTGCAGGCGTTTCTCGCCGAAGTGGGCCGGGGCGAGGGACTCGATGAACGCTTCGATCGCTACTACGCCCGACTGCAGTCGAAACTCGCTGAATTGAATAACGACCAATACCGGCTGAGAACAGTCGTCGAGAGCATGGCGCTGGCGCTGCAGGCTTCGTTATTGCTGCGGCAGGCGCCGAAACCTGTATCGGGCGCTTTTTGCGCCGCTCGGCTCGATGGCGGGTCGGGCCATACCTACGGCATGCTGCCACCTGGTACAGACTGCGAATCCCTGATCGACCGGGGGAGGCTTGGTGCGCCCGGGGCACAACGCCCGGAGCAAATGCGAGCGTAGACCCGGGAGATTCGGTTACCGGCCCCGAGCGGGCCCGCGGTCAAAATCTCTTGCGCGTCACTCGTATCGTCACGGCGCGATCGGCTCTTCCCCGTCAGCATTGCAGCGCGGTGCCGGCTCGGCGGGGAAGCATCGCCTGCAAAAACTCGCCCGTGAAAGAGCCTTTCGTCGCCGCGACGTCCTCGGGCGTGCCGGCCGCGATGATGCGGCCGCCGCCGTCCCCGCCTTCGGGGCCGAGGTCGATGATCCAGTCGGCCGTCTTGATCACGTCGAGGTTGTGCTCGATGACGACGACCGTGTTGCCGTGGTCGCGCAGGCGATGCAATACGCCGAGCAGCTGCTCGATGTCGTGGAAGTGCAGCCCCGTCGTCGGCTCGTCGAGGATATACAGCGTATTGCCCGTGTCGCGCTTGGACAGCTCCTTCGCCAGCTTGACGCGTTGCGCCTCGCCGCCCGACAAGGTCGTCGCGTTCTGGCCGAGCCGGATGTAGGTCAGGCCGACGTCGGTCAGCGTCTGGAGCTTGCGGGCCACGACCGGCACGTTCCTGAAAAACTCGGCCGCATCCTCGACCGTCATCTCGAGGACCTCGCGGATGTTCTTGCCCTTGTAGCGGATCTCGAGCGTCTCGCGGTTGTAGCGTTGGCCGCGGCAGACGTCGCAGGGCACGTAGACGTCGGGTAAGAAGTGCATCTCCACCTTGATCACGCCGTCGCCCTGGCAGGCTTCGCATCGGCCACCCTTGACGTTGAAGCTGAAGCGTCCGGGCATGTAGCCGCGCGAGCGCGCCTCCTGTGTGCCCGCGAACAGCTCGCGGATCGGAGTGAACAGGCCACTGTACGTGGCCGGGTTGGATCGCGGCGTGCGGCCGATCGGCGCTTGCGAGATATCGATGACCTTGTCGATGTGTTCGAGTCCCGCGACCGACTCGTGCGGGGCCGGGTTGCGTGCAGTGCGCAACAGTGCCTCCGCGACGGCCTTGTAGAGCGTGTCGTTGACGAGCGTCGACTTGCCGGAGCCCGACACGCCCGTGACGCAGGTCATGAGTCCGACCGGGATCGAGGCATCGACCGACTGCAGATTGTTGCCGCGTGCGCCGATAACGCGGATCTGGCGGTCTTCGTCGCCCGGCGTGCGCTTCGCGGGCACCTCGATCGCGCGCTTGCCCGACAGGTACTGGCCGGTCAGCGATTGCGGTTCCTTCTTGATCGCCTCGGGCGGCCCGGCGGCGACGACGCGTCCGCCGTGCACGCCGGCGCCCGGACCGAGGTCGACGACGTGGTCGGCCGCCATGATCGCTTCCTCGTCGTGTTCGACGACGATAACCGTGTTGCCGATGTCCCGGAGGTGCGTCAGCGTGCCGAGCAACCGCTGGTTGTCGCGCTGGTGCAGGCCGATCGACGGTTCGTCGAGGATATACATGACGCCGACGAGCCCCGAGCCGATCTGGCTCGCGAGCCGGATGCGCTGCGCCTCGCCGCCCGACAGCGTCTCGGCGCTGCGGTCGAGCGAGAGGTAGTCGAGTCCGACGTCCGACAGGAAGCCGACGCGGTCCGAGATTTCCTTGAGAACTTTTGCCGCGATCGTCGCGCGCCAGCCCTCGAGTTGCATCGTGTCGAAGAATTCGCGCACGTGGCCGACTGACAGCGCCGTGATTTCGGGCAGCGAATGGTCACTGATGAACACGTTCCGCGCGGCTTCGTTGAGACGCGTGCCGTTGCATTCCGGGCAAGCCTGGCTGTTGAGGAATTTCGAGAGCTCCTCGCGTACGGCGCTCGACTCGGTCTCGCGATAACGACGCTCGAGATTGGGCAGGACGCCTTCGAAACGGTGGGTCTTCTGCACCTGCATGCCGCGCGAATTGGCGTAGAAGAAGTCGATCTTCTCTTTGCCGCTGCCGTACAGCACGATGTCCTGCAGCTTCTTCGGCAGCTCGTTGAACGGCGTTTCGATGTCGAATTCGTAATGCGACGCCAGGCTCTGGATCATCTGGTAGTAAAAGGTCGTCTTGCGGTCCCAGCCGCGGATCGCACCGCCCGCCAGCGACAGGCCGCGGTTGACGACGACCCGATCGGGGTCGAAGAATTGCTTGACGCCGAGACCGTCACAGGTCGGGCATGCGCCGGTCGGATTGTTGAATGAGAACAGGCGCGGTTCGAGCTCGGTCAGGCTGTAGCCGCAGACATTGCAGGCGAAGCGATCGGAAAACGTGATCTCTTCGGCGTCCGTGTCATCCATCCACGCGATGCGGGCGACGCCGTCGGCCAGGCGCAACGCGGTCTCGAAGGACTCGGTGAGCCTCAGGCGCAGGTCTTCCTTTACTTTGAAACGGTCGACGATCGCGTCAATGCTGTGCTTTTTGCGCAGGTCGAGTTCGGGCGGCTGGTCGAGTTCGTAGATCTCGCCGTCGATGCGTGCGCGGATGAAGCCCTGTGCCTGCA
>JBFJQO010000242.1:0-3812 GCA_041616535.1 Woeseiaceae bacterium
CAGGACCCGGCACAGCATGTACTCTTCGCGCGTCATCCAAAGGTCGGCGCCGAACTCGCGAGTGAGCCAGTGCGCGCAGCCGGAATGGTCGGGATGCAGGTGCGTGACGATGACGTGCGTGACGGGATCGCGCCGCATGTCGGTGTCGAAGATGTCGTGCCAGATGCCGCGGCTCGTCTTCGTGTCGACACCCGTGTCGACGATTACCCAGCCGCCTTTGTCGCGCAACATCCAGAGGTTGATGTGGTTCAACGAGAACGGCAGCGGCATGCGCAACCAGACAGTGCCGTCGGCGATGGTCAGCGTTTCCCCTTCGCCGGGTCGTTTGTCGAGTTCGTAGTGGATCCCTTCCATGGGGCGCCATTCTACGCAGCTTGCGACTCCGATTTGGCAAAATCCTCGAGCATCGCGGCCACGCGCTCGCGAACGGTCTCAACCGATTCCTGCTTGACCGGTCCGAATCCGCGGATCTCGAAGTATTGCTCGACGATCGCGGCGGCTTCGTTGCGATTGGTTGCGTCCAACCCAACAAGGAGCTCATCGACCTGCGCTTCGAAATCGGCGATCAGGCGGCGCTCCATGCGACGCTCGGCCGTGTAGCCGAATACGTCGAATGCGGTGCCGCGCAGGCGCTTGAGTCGCGCGAGGACACGGAATACGGGCAAGATCCACGCACCGAATTCTTTCTTGAGCGGGCGACCTCGCGCGTCGCGTTTGCCGCCGATCAGCGGTGGCGCAAGATGAAAGCGCAGTTTGGCCCCGGCGCCGAAATCGCGCCGCAGCTCGTCGAGAAAGGCCGCGCGCGTGTGCAGGCGTGCAACCTCGTACTCGTCCTTGTAGCTCAGTAGCCGGAAAAAGGCGCGCGCTACGGCAGAGGTCAGCGGGTTGTGGCTTTCGATGGCATCTTCAGCCGCGCGTACCCGCGCAACGAGCGAGGTATAGCGATCGGCGAGTGCCTCATCCTGGTAGTCTATGAGGAAAGAGCGACGGCGTTCGATCATCGCGTCGAGCGTCTCGATCACATTGCCCGGACCGCCATCGAGCAGGTCATGTACGGATGCGATGTCGTGCGCGGCGATGCGTCCCCAGGTGAATGCGCGCTTGTTCTCATCGATCTTGACACCGTTGAGCTCGATCGCGCGCAACAGGGCGTCGAGCGATACGGGTACGAGGCCGCTTTGCCACGCTGCGCCGAGCATCAGGACATTGGCGAAGATCGTGTCGCCCATCAGGCGCGCGGCGAGGCTGTTGGCATCGAGTGTCGTCAGGTTGTGCCGGCCGACGGCCTCGCCGATCGCGACGACGCGCTTGCTGACACGCAGATTCGCGTCGCGCCGGCGCACGAAATCGCCGGTGGGCATCTCCGCCGTGTTCACGAGAGCGCGCGTGCGGTCCTTGCGGTACGTGATTGACGCTTTCGGGGACGAGCTGACGACGAGGTCGCAGCCGATAAGCGCGTCGGCACACGCCTTTTCGATGCGCACCTGGTTGATCTTCGCCGGTTCGTCGGCGATCCGCAGGTAGCTCAGCACGGGCCCGAACTTCTGCGCAAAACCCATGAAGTCGAGTTCGGTCGCACCCTTGCGCTCGAGATGGGCGGCCATCGTGATCAGCGCGCTGACCGTGATGACGCCAGTCCCGCCGACGCCGGTCACGAGCAGGTCGTAACAATGCCCGACGTCGGGAACGTCAGCCTCGGGCAGGTCGGCTTGCAGGGTGGCAAAGGCCTGTTTATAGGCTGCTTCCTGCACGCCTGCCTGCCGCTCGCCCTCGACCGTAACGAAACTCGGGCAGAAGCCGTTCACGCACGAGTAATCCTTGTTGCAGCTGTTCTG
Organism: Woeseiaceae bacterium; assembly: GCA_041616535.1. Taxonomy (GTDB): domain Bacteria; phylum Pseudomonadota; class Gammaproteobacteria; order Steroidobacterales; family Woeseiaceae; genus UBA1847. Next base: position 1,836 of record JBFJQO010000242.1, read on the forward strand.
GTCGATCTGGCGTTTACGCCCGAGCGGCGTCTCTTTCGGCACGACCGACAGGCAGTTCGACTCGACGGAGCAGTCGCCGCAGCCCTCGCAGACGAGGTCGTTGATGACGACGAACTTGTTCGGATCTTCGAGCTTGCCGCGCTTGCGCCGCCGGCGTTTCTCCGTGGCACAGGTCTGTGCATAGATGAGGACCGTCACGCCCGGCACCTCGCGTAACTCGCGCTGCACGGTATCGAGGTCGCGGCGGTGCGAGATCGTCGTGCCGCGCGGGAAATCGCGGTCGTCGAAGATTTCGGGTTCGTCCGACACAAGGGCGACGCGCTCGACCCCCTCGGCGCGCACTGCTTGCGCGATCCCCTCGACCGAGAGCGGGCCGTCAACGGGCTGGCCGCCCGTCATCGCGACGGCGTCATTGAACAGGATCTTGTACGTGATGTTGGTGCCCGCGGCGATCGCCTGGCGGATCGCGAGAGAACCGGAATGATAAAACGTGCCGTCGCCGAGGTTCTGGAAGACGTGCTGGTCGCCGTTGAATTTCGAGCGAGCGATCCAGTTGACGCCTTCTCCGCCCATCTGGATCAGCCCCTCGGTCTCGCGTCCCATCCAGCTCGCCATGAAGTGGCAGCCGATCCCGGCGAGGGCTTTCGAGCCCTCGGGTACCTTGGTCGACGTATTGTGCGGGCAGCCGGAACAGAAGTAGGGGATGCGCTTCGCGCCCGGGATGTCGATGACGGCGACGCGTTCCTGGAGCTGCCTGGCGCGGTCGGAAAAGCGGCTGCCGCCGAACACGTGATCGAGGCGGCGCGCGACGATCGGCACGAGTTCGAGCGGCGACAGCTCCCCGATCCACGGCACGAGCCGGTTGCCGTTCTCGTCCGCCTTGCCGACCATGACCTCGGGCTTGCGCCCCGGATAGTCGTAGAAGTATTCCTTGAACTGGCTCTCGATGATGCCGCGCTTCTCCTCGACGACCAGCACCTCGGCTTTTTTCTGCACGAAGTCGAGCGCACCCTGTGGCTCCAGCGGCCAGACCATGCCGACTTTGTACACGTCGATCCCGATGCGGCGCGCCGCGGCCTCATCGATACCGAGCAGGCGCAGCGCTTCCATGAGGTCGAGGTGACCCTTGCCCGTCGTGACGATGCCGAACTTCGCATCGGGCACGTCGAAAATCTTGCGATCGATCGGGTTCGCCGCGGCGAATGCGAGTGTTGCGTATTTCTTCTGCTCGAGGCGCTCTTCGATCTGCGGGCCCGGAAAGTCCGGCCAGCGATAGTGAAGGCCCGTGTCGGGCGGCGTGTAGTCCGTCGGCATGACGAACTGCGGGTAGGGCGGCAATTCCATCGACATCGCCGACTCGACAGTCTCGGTGATCGCCTTGAAGCCGACCCACATGCCCGAGTAACGCGACAGAGCGAAGCCGTACAAGCCGTACTCGAGATACTCGGCCACGTTGGCCGGGTTGAGCCACGGCATCATGAATGTCAGGAAAGCAACGTCCGACTGGTGCGGCATCGACGACGAAATGCAGCCGTGATCGTCGCCCGCGACGACGAGCACGCCGCCATGCGGGGAGCTGCCGTACGCGTTGCCGTGTTTGAGCGCGTCGCCGGCCCGGTCCACGCCGGGTCCCTTCCCGTACCAGATGCCGAAAACACCGTCGACCTGCCTGGCCGGGTCGGTCTCGACCTGCTGCGAACCGAGCATGGCCGTCGCTGCGAGATCCTCGTTGACGGCGGGCAGGAACTCGATGCGGTTTTCCTCGAGAAAGCGTTTTGCGCGCCACAGTTCGATGTCGACCATGCCCAGCGGCGAGCCGCGGTAACCCGTGATAAAGCCGGCCGTGTTGAGCCCGGCTGCCTCGTCCATCGTGCGCTGCATCAGCGGAATGCGTACGAGCGCCTGGGTGCCGGTCAGCAGGACGCGGCCCGATTCACGGCGGTAGCGATCGATGAGTTCGTAATTGTCGAGCATGAC
>JBFJQO010000243.1:0-3810 GCA_041616535.1 Woeseiaceae bacterium
ACGAGTTCGCAGTGACGTCGATCGAGGTCGCCGCCATTGACGAGATACATGCGCAGGTCCCACCAGGCATTCAGCAGGCGAGGATGGTTGGCCATCAGCGCGTGAATGTTGATCGGGCGGCCTTTCATTTCGTCGATGATCGGGCGCAGCGAGTCGTCCCAGTCGGGCAGGGGTAGCGGCTTCATACGTAACTCCGTTCGCAACATTGGTATTTCCCGCCCATATGGGCCGGGAAACAGTGTTGTCGCGTAATCATGATCTGCGTTCTGTGCACCACGTCAAGTAGATACGCAAACCGAGGCGGCAGAATGGTCCGACTTCGGAAATGCGTGATTGAAGAACCACATGAGTTCACCTTTCTTCTACATCACCTTCTCGCTGATCATCAGCAGCGCCGCATTGTGCGTGATCTTCCTGATCGCGTGGAGCAATTTCGGCCGCCGTCCGCATGCGCTGACGTGGTCGATCGCGTGTTTTGCCGGCATGCTGCAATGGGGCGTGACGCTGAACGCCGAGCTGTTTCCATCGACCGAAGCATACTTTCTGACCGAGCGAGCGCTCACGATCGTAATGGTAACGCTGGGCCTGCGCGGTCATTGCCAGCGCACTCGTTGTAAGTACCTGCCGAACAACCTGTTTCCGATTGCCGCTATCGTCTATGGGTTCACGGCCTGGCACATCGTCGTGGAGCCGCATGCAGGCCTCCACCTTGCGACGATGCCGGCCTATGCCGCCGTGACCCTGTACCTCTCGGCCTGGTTGATCGTGAGCTATCGCGAACGCACACGGGCCTCGGAATGGGCGGCCGCCACCTTCATCGCGTTGTTCGCGACGACCCAGGCGATCTCGGCCTGGATCGCCGCGGCGCAAGGCCAGTTCCGCGACGAGGCGTTGTATTCCCTGCACATGCATATCACTTTCCTGACATTGCCGGCCGGCTACATGGCCATGGCGATGTTCATCATCCTGATGCTGGCATCGGATATCTCGGCCAAGATGAGGGAAATTGCCGTACGCGACCAGCTCACCGGCCTGCTCAACCGGCGTGGCTTCATCGAGTACGGCGAAAAAGCCTTCGCGGCGGCGCAGCGCAACGGTACGCCCCTGTCGATCATCATGACCGACATCGATCGATTCAAGTTCATCAACGACAGGTTCGGTCACGCCGCGGGCGATACCGCACTCGTGCACTTCGCGCGGCTGATGTCAGAATCCCGCCGGGGCGAGGACGTCATCGCGCGTGTCGGTGGCGAAGAGTTCGCGCTGCTGTTGCCCGGCACCGAGCTACGCGATGCCATGGCACTTGCCGATCAGCTCCGCAGCAAGATCGGCGAAACGCCGATGGACCTGACCAGCATCGGACTGCCAATGACATCGAGCTTCGGTGTCGCCGCCATTTCCGGGAGCGATACCGATCTCGACGACATGGTGCGCCGGGCCGACCGGGCGCTGTATCGATCCAAGCGCGCGGGACGCAACCAGGTCGATCTCGAGTCTTCGCAGCTCCTGCTGGCAGCCGACGGCACGCTGCAGCCGCAGTCCTGATCCGCCTTTGACCGCTGCGCTTGGGGTACGATAGCGGACCCGACACGAAGGACAACAACAATGCTGCTGACGGGCTTCCCGCGCGTGCCGCTTGCGCACCTGCCGACGCGCCTCGAACACCTGCCGCGACTCACGAAGCACCTGGGCGGCCCCGACATCTGGGTCAAGCGCGACGACTGCACCGGGCTTGCGACGGGCGGCAACAAAACCCGCAAGCTCGAGTTTTCGATGGGCGAGGCCCTCGAGCAGGGCGCCGACACGATCGTCACGGTGGGTGCCGTACAGTCCAACCATGTCCGCCAGACGGCCGCGGCCGCCGCCAGGCTCGGCATGAAGTGCGAGGTGCTGCTCGAGCATCGTATTGCGCAACCCAGCAAGCTGTACCGGACCTCGGGAAACGTCCTGCTCGATCGCGTGCTCGGCGCCAACCTGCGTGAGTACGACAAGGGCACGGATTTCGATGCCGAAATGCAGCGCATTGCGGAGGAGATCCGCGGCGCGGGCCGCACGCCGTACATCATTCCGGGTGGTGCGTCCAACCCGGTCGGCGCGCTCGGTTACGTCGGCTGCGCCGAGGAGTTGCTGCAGCAGTGCGAGGAACAGGCCGTCGCGTTCGACCACGCCGTCCTGGCCTCGGGCAGTGCCGGCACGCACGCGGGTTTCGCGGTCGGCCTGCGCGCCGGCGGCAGCAACCTGCCGATACTCGGCATCGGCGTGAGTATTCCGCGGGCGGAGCAGGAAGAGAAGGTGTTCAATCTGGCGTGGGCGACGGCCGAGTACATCGGCAAACCCGGCTGCGTCGAGCGCGAGGACATCGTCGCCGATTGCAGCTACATCGGCCCCGGCTACGGCGAGCCGACGGCGGGCATGAACGAGGCCGTCCTGATGCTCGCGCGCTACGAAGGGCTGCTGTTCGATCCGGTCTACAGCGGCAAGGCGCTCGCGGGCATGATCGACTACATCCGCGAGGGGCGATTCACGCAAGGGCAGAACATCGTGTTCCTGCACACGGGTGGCGTCGCCGGGCTCTTCGCCTACGCGGACGTCCTGGAAATCGACTAGGGCGCATCAGCCAATCATCAGCCTTTCCTCAGGCCGCTTGACGGGTCATTGTCTATCCTGAACCTGTGCCATAGTGCGTATGGAAGACGGAGGCAAGGACCATGAGACCCAATATCCGATCGATCAGCGGCGCGCTGCTGATGCTGGTCATCATCCCGATCTTCGCCGGACTGCTGGCGTGTATGCCCGAACACATTCCCCTCGGCAATCCCGAGCGCGCCCGCATCAATCCCGAGATGAGCGGCATCTGGTTCACGGCCGATTCGGACGAACTGCTCGGCCAGGTCGTCGTCCTGCAAGCCTGGGACAAGCGGACCTGGCTGGTCGTCAACGTCCTGATCGAGGAGCCGGTCGACGATGAGGCCTACGACCTGTCAACCTACGACGGCCTGGTGCGCTGGCTCGACGACGGACACGCGCGAGACGACGAGACGCCGCTCGCTACCCTGCTCTACAAGGGCTGGCTCACGAAAATCGGCGGCGAGACGTTCCTGACCTGGGAAGTACGCGGCCTGCCCAATGACGAGAGCAGCGACGATGCCGGACTGCTCGACCCGTGGTTCTGGTGGGATTTCCGCGTCACCGAGTTCGGCGGCAACACGCTGGTCCTGCACCTCATCGACGAGGACTTCCCGCCGCTCAAGGAGGCTCCACGTACGCCGCGCGGCTGGGAAAAGGTCATCCGCAAGCACGCGAGAAACGAGGCGCTTTACCTGGAAAATGCGGCCCGCTTCCGGCGCGTCGATCCCGGGCACGAAGAGCTGTTCGGCGATCTCGTCGGACAAGCGCTGGTCGGCGAACTCTAGGGGCGCGGAATGTACTCGTATTTCGACTCGACGACCTCGGTTACGCCGTTCGGCCTGATCTTCATTGCGTCGATCTTCGTCGCATGGTCCTGGGCGCGCCGCAACGCGTCGACGACCTATGTCGATCCCTCGCACGTCGACCTGCTCGTGCCCGTCACGATCATCGTCGGCATCGCGGGCGGCACGATCGTCGCGATGTTCATGCCGATGGACCACATGGTTGCCGGCGAGGCGATGAATCACGGCCTGCGCATCCGTCTGTTCGGCCTGCTCGGCACGGGCGCGATCGGCGTGTTCATTTACAGCCGCATTGCGCGCCTGTCGTTCCGGCGCCTGCTCGACATTTTTGCGCTGCCGACACTGGCGGGTCTCATGGTGCATCGCATCGGCTGCTTCG
>JBFJQO010000244.1:0-3799 GCA_041616535.1 Woeseiaceae bacterium
CATGCAAAAACTGGTCATGTCCGTCAAGGCCAGCGTCGAAGGCGGTACCAGTCTGGCCGAGTCGCTCAGTCAGCATCCGCTGTATTTCGACGATCTCTATGTCAACCTCGTCACCGCCGGCGAACAGGCCGGCGCGCTCGACACCCTGCTCGACAAGGTGGCCACGTACAAGGAAAAGACCGAGGCCATCAAGAAGAAGATCAAGAAGGCGCTGTTCTACCCGACCGCGGTGCTCGTCGTTGCCATCGTCGTCACCGCGATCCTGCTGATCTTCGTGATCCCGCAGTTCGAATCGCTGTTCAAGGGCTTCGGCGCGGACCTGCCAACGTTTACGCGCCTCGTGATCGACCTGTCCGCTTTCGTCCGATCGCAGGGCGTCTACCTGGCCGGTCTCATCGGTGGTGCAATTGCCGCGTTCCTGTACTTCAAGAAACGCTCGCGCGCGTTCCGGCACTTCCTCGACCGCCTGATGCTCAAGGTCCCCGTCGTCGGGCCGATTATCCAGAAGGCCTCGATCGCACGTTACGCGCGCACGCTGTCGACGATGTTCGCGGCGGGTGTGCCGCTCGTCGAGGCCATGGAATCAGTGGCCGGCGCCACGGGCAACATCGTCTACGAAAAGGGCGTGCTCGCCATCCGCGACGAAGTGTCGACGGGTCAGCGGCTGCAGCAGGCCATGGAAAACACGGGCCTGTTCCCGAACATGGTGATCCAGATGATCGCGGTCGGTGAGGAATCGGGCTCGCTCGACGACATGTCGGCCAAGGTCGCGGACTTCTACGAGGAAGACGTGGACAACGCCGTCGACAACCTGTCGAGCCTGTTGGAGCCCATGATCATGGCGATCCTCGGCGTGCTCGTTGGCGGGCTCGTCGTGGCCATGTACCTGCCTATCTTCAAGCTGGGCGCAGTCGTCTAGGGCCCAGGCCGGACAATACCTGCACAGACAGGAAACGGCGTTCGGAAGTCACTCCGAACGCCGTTTTCGTATAGGCTAGCGTCACCTTCAACGGAGTTTCTCGATGCTCGAGCTGTTCACCGAATCGCCGCTGTTCTTCGTCGCCGTTGTCTTCACGTTCTGTCTCGCGATCGGGAGTTTCCTTAACGTCGTGATCTACCGACTGCCGGTCATGATGGAGCGCGACTGGCGCGAGCAATGCGCCGAGATGGCGGCGACGCCGCCGGAGCACGAGATCCCCGACGGGCGCTTCGACCTCATCGTGCCGCGCTCGCGCTGCCCGTCCTGCGGCACCCTGATCAAGGCCTGGCAGAATATCCCCGTGGTGAGTTTCCTTCTGCTCGGCGGACGTTGCGCAAACTGCAAAGAGTCGATCTCGGCCCGTTACCCGGTCGTCGAACTGACGACGGCCCTGCTGGCAGCCGCCTGCGGCTGGCATTTCGGTCCGGGCTGGGAGGCGATCATGGCCATCGTGATGACCGTCGCGCTCGTGCCGGTTGCGATGATCGACGCCGACACGCAGCTCATTCCCGACGCCATCGTCCTGCCGCTCATGTGGATCGGGCTGGCCATGAGCCTGTTTCACCCGATGCCGGGCGCCGACACGTTGTTCGTCGCGCCGCAGGACGCGATCGTCGGCGCGATGGCCGGCTACCTGAGCCTCTGGACCGTATTCCAGCTGTTCAAGCTGATCACGGGCAAGGAAGGCATGGGCTACGGCGACTTCAAGCTGCTCGCGGCCCTCGGCGCCTGGCTGGGCTGGCAGGCCCTGCCGCTGATCGTCCTGATGTCCGCCGTCGTCGGTGCCGTCGTCGGGATCGCGCTGATGGCATGGCGCAATCACGAGCGCAGCGTGCCGATCCCGTTCGGCCCGTACCTCGCCGCCGCGGGCTGGATCACGATGCTCTGGGGCGACACGATTGCGAACACCTACCTCGACAAGTTTCTCTAGGTGGGCAGGGGCGCAAACAGGGTACCGCTACGCATCGGGCTGACCGGCGGCATCGCGAGCGGCAAATCGGTCGTCGCCGCCATGTTCGCCGAGCTCGGCGCACCTGTCATCGACACCGACGTCATCGCGCGCGAGGTCGTCGAGCCCGGGCAGCCGGCGCTCGACGACATCCGCGCGCGTTTCGGGGAGCACGTGATCGATGCGGCCGGCAACCTCGATCGCGCGGCGATGCGCAAGATCGTGTTTAAGGACGACGACGCCCGCGCCGACCTCGAGTCGATCCTGCACCCGCGCATCGGCCTGGCAACGCGCTGCCAGGCCGAGGCGACCGGCGGCGCGTACCAGGTGATTGTCGTGCCCTTGCTCACGGAATCCGCGCTCCGTGATTTCGTCGACCGCGTCCTCGTCGTCGACTGCGACGAAGACACGCAGATCCGGAGGCTGCTCGCCCGGGATGCGGAGACGATCGAGCAGGCGCGGCGCATCCTGGCCGCGCAGGCCGGACGCGACGAGCGCCTCGCGATCGCCGACGACGTGATCGACAACTCGGGGGCTCTCGAATCGACGCGTGCCGCGGTTACTCGCCTGGACGCGGAGTACCGGCGCCTTGCGGCGGCTCGAGCTCCGCCCGCACGGTCTCCTGGAACGCCCTGATATCGGCCTCGCTGGCGCGCCGCCCGACGAGCGTCGCGTTATTCTGCGAGTCGAGCTGCGTCAGGGCGATATCCGCGAGATGCAAGGCCTGCTGCGGGTAGCCGCTCGTCGACAGCATGGCAGCCATAGCCATCGCGTAACTCGCACCGGGCCGGGCCGACAGCGAGTCGAGAAACTCGACCATCGCGCCGTCGACCTGTCCGAGATAGAGCCGTACGTAGCCGATCAGGAACTTGATGTGCGTGTATGAAATCGACGTGGGATCCGCGTTGATCGGCACGTCGAGCATGCGCGTAAACATCGGCAGTACCATCTCGAGGTCGATCGCCGGACAGCGCTTCAGAACGACGGTCTTGGCGAATTCGTTGTAGGCCCTGAGCAAGCGCGCGTCGTACGGAAGCGACGACAGGATGCCGGCGACGCGTTCGAATTCGTCGGCCTCGAGCGTCTGCAGGTGGCACATGGCCGTCATCCTGTGAATCTGGGGCAGCGGTTGATGGCCGGGGATATTGGCTATCGCCTCGTCGAGGACCTGCATGCCCTCGTCGTGCAGGCCCGCATTGAGCAGCAGCATCGCGTAGCGCGTCTGCGCACGGACCGACGTCGGCGCCTTGGTGGCAGATGCCTGCACCAACCCCTCCTCCGTCTGCCAGACCGTCGCCGAATAGCGCAGGAAGCCGCTCAACATGAGGAGGACGCCGATCGACGCGACGGTGAAGACGCGCGGACTGGTGCGCTCCCAGAGAAGGGCCACGAGCGGCACGAACAACAGCGCGTTCGCGAGGTAATTGCGGTGTTCGAAGTAGAGTTCGAGGTTGATGACCGTCGACTCGAGCAGGTGGTTCGCGAAATAGAACAGGATCGCGACCGCGACCAGGGGCCACCTGCGGCGCGACCAGAACGCGAACCCGATCGATCCGAGCACCGCGGCAAGACTGAGGATGGTCGTGACCGGCGTGAACAGCCCGGTCGACTTGAGGACGTGATCCTGGAATACGCCGGTCGTGTACAGTTTCGGCAGGAACCAGTTCTGCAGGTAGTCGACGATGACCCGGGGCTGGGTCAGCAGGCGCTCGAAGATCGAGTAGTCGCGCGGCGGCACGATGTCGAAGAAATTGGGCTTCATCATGCGGCTGCCGAGGTAGGCAACGACGACGGCGAGCGGCAAGGCGACGAACAGACCAGTCCAGCGCCGGTCGAGGGAACCGTAACGATCCCGTTGCGCGCTGAACACC
>JBFJQO010000245.1:0-3797 GCA_041616535.1 Woeseiaceae bacterium
GCCTCGGGAATACCGTCGAGGTGCTCGATGCGCAGCTCCGCGGGGATCTCGTCGAACAGGTCTTCGATCGAGTCGGCCCCGATGGCCGCAAGCATCTCCCGAGTGTCTTTCTCGGTGTGGGGGATAAAAGGCATTGTCAGTCCTGCGTCGTTCTTAGCTAATCGGCCCTAATCGTCGAGTTCGTCGAGCAATTGCTGGTAGTCGTCGGGCGACATCAGGTCGCCGTCGTCGTGATCGGCGGCACTCATGCGGACGATCCAGCCGTCGCCGTAGGGATCGGCGTTGATCTTCTCCGGCTCGTCCGACAGGTCATTATTCACCTCCGTGACGCTGCCCGCGACCGGTGCGTAAACATCGGAGGCGGCCTTGACCGACTCGACCACGGCCATCTCGCCACCTGCGTCGATGTCCTGGCCGACTTCCGGTAATTCGACGTAGACGAGATCACCGAGCGCTGTGGCGGCGTGTTCGGTAATACCGATCGTCACGCTGCCGTCGCCTTCCTTGCGCAGCCACTCATGGTCTTTGGTGTAAAGGAGATCTCCCGGCAATTCGTTCATGTGTTTGCTCCCAGTGGTTGTTCCTGCGACGTGCCTCAGGCGTCGATGCGGATCTGCCCGTTGCGCACGAAGGGCGTCTTGACGATGCGCGCATCGAGCAGCTTGCCGCGAACCTCTACCTGGACCCGATCGTAATCGCCCGCCGGCACGCGCGCGAGCGCGATGGACCGCCCGATCGTCGGCGAAAACCCGCCGCTCGTGATCTCACCCTCACCGGCGCCCTTGACGACGACTTTCATATGGTTGCGCAGTACGCCCTTGTCTTCCAGCAACAGGCCGACGAAGCGTCGCCTCTCCTTGTCTTTTCGTTGCGCCTCGAGGGCCGCACGGCCGATGAAATCACGGTCGGCCGGCTCCCAGGCGACCGTCCAGGCCAGGCCGGCTTCGAGCGGCGAGATCGTCTCGTCCATGTCCGATCCGTACAGGTTCATCGCGGCTTCGAGCCGCAGCGTGTCGCGTGCGCCGAGGCCGCAGGGCGCGACGCCCGCGGCCAGCAACCGATCCCACGTGGCTGGCGCTGCGGCGGCAGGTAACACGATCTCCCAGCCGTCTTCGCCCGTGTATCCGGTTCGCGCGACGAACCAATCGCCCGCGAACAGGCCGTTGAAGGGCTTCAGCGCCAGGGCCGCGTCCCGATATTCGACAGCGATGCAGGGCGCGGCAAGCTCGCGTGCCCTCGGGCCCTGCACGGCCATCATCGCCAGTTCGGCACGTTCCGTGACGCCGACATCGAACGCCTCGGCGTGCCTGCGAATCCAGGCCAGGTCCTTCTCGCGCGTCGCCGCGTTGACGACGAGTCGGTACGCCGTGTCGGACACGAAGTAAATGATCAGGTCGTCGATGACCCCGCCGTCCTCGTTGAGCATGCAGGTGTACAGGGCCTTGCCGTGATTCTCGAGCTTGGCGACATCGTTGGCGACGAGGTAACGCAGAAAATCCCGCACGCGCTCGCCGGACAAATCGACGATCGTCATGTGTGAAACGTCGAAAAGGCCGGCGTTTTTCCGGACGGCATGGTGTTCTTCTTTTTGCGAGCCGTAGTGCAGCGGCATGTCCCAGCCGCCGAAATCGACGATGCGTGCGCCGGTCTCGACGTGCTTGTCGTAGAGCGGAGTTTTCGAACCCATAGAACCGTACCGTGGTAGCCACAAAAAAAAGGCGGCAGGCACCGGCACCTGCCGCCCCTCTGTCCCTTGGTACCTGAGAGATGAGCAGCTGTCGGCCGCCTTCCCCTTCGGTGGGCCTCGCGGCCTCTCTCCAGAGCTGATCAGCGTGCGCGGTCCTTCTGCCTGAGCGTTTCCGAGCGAGTTGCGCCTTCGGCGCCCCGATCGAGCGGGGTCTCTTCCAAGCACGCTATGGATCAATGACCGCATGATAGCCAATGGGGTGTGCGGTTGCCAGCGGCGCACCGGGCGGGGACAATGCCGGCCTCGGCAATTCAGGGGGTTGGAATGAAAAGGACCGGATTCGCTTGCATCTTGTTGTTGATCCTCGCGGCCGCGAATGCGCTCGCGGACGCCGCGGCGGAGTTCAGAACCCTGCTCGATGAGCACTGGCAATGGACACTTGCCAACGATCCGGTCATGGCCTCGATGTCGGGCGATCGCCGCTACAACCGCGACTGGCAGGACCTGTCGCTCGATGCCATCGAGCGCCGCCACATGGAGCGGCGTGAGTTCCTGCGGCGCGCCTATGCGCTCGACCGCGACGCCCTGCCCGCCGGCGAGCAACTGAACTATGAGCTGTTCCGGCGCCTGTTGCAGGACCGCGTGGACCGTTTCCAGTTCAACGGCCACCTGATGCCGTTTTCGCAACGCCGCGGTGTGCAAACGCTGCACACGCTCACGAGCCAGCTGCCACTGACGACGGTGCAGGACTACGACGACTGGATCGCGAGGCTCGACAAGCTCGACGAGCTGCTCGAGCAGACCATGGACCTCGCCGAGCGCGGCCGACGCGAGGGTTTCACGTCGCCGCGCGTCCTCATGGAACGCATTCCCGCGCAGATCGAATCACAGCGCGTCGACAACGCCGCCGACAGCCCGTTCTTCCGGCCGTTTGCCGATTTGCCGGCGTCGTTTCCGGCCGCGGAGCGACAGCGCCTGCAGGCCGCCGCATCAGAGGTCATCGAGGATACCGTGCTGCCGGCCTTTCGCCGCTTCGATCGTTATTTCAACGACCGCTACCTGCCCGCCGCGCGCGACAGCATCGGGCTCTCGGTCCTGCCCAACGGCGCGGCATGGTACGAGCACCTCGCGAGATCGTACACGACGACGCGCATGTCGCCCGACGAGATTCACCGGCTGGGACTCGACGAAGTCGCGCGCATTCGCGGCGAGATGCAGACCGTTATCGAGGAGGTCGGTTTCGACGGCGACTTCGACGACTTTCTCCGACACCTCAGAACCGACCCGCAGTTCTATTACGACAACCCCGACGACCTTTACGAAGCCTATCTGGCGACGAGCAAACGCATCGACCCGGAACTCGTAACCCTGTTCGGCAAGCTGCCGCGCATGCCCTACGGCGTCAAACCGATTCCCGATGCGGTCGCACCCGATACGACGACCGCCTATTACACACGACCAGCGGCCGACGGTAGCCGGGCGGGCATCTACTGGGTCAATCTATACCGTCCCGAGGTTCGGCCGAAGTACGAGATCGAGGTGCTCAGCGTGCACGAGGCAATGCCGGGCCACCACCTGCAAATCGCCCTGCAACAGGAACTCGAAGACATACCGATGTTTCGGCGTTTCATGGGATTCACGGCTTTCGTCGAGGGCTGGGGACTCTACAGCGAACGGCTCGGTTACGATCTCGGGCTCTACGAGGATCCCTACTCGCGCTTCGGCCAGCTGACCTACGACATGTGGCGCGCCGTGCGCCTCGTCGTCGACACGGGCCTGCATTACAAGGGCTGGACGCGCCAGCAGGCAATCGACTTCTTCAAGGACAATGCGGCCAAGACCGAGCACGACATCGTCAACGAGATCGACCGCTACATCGGCAACCCGGGCCAGGCGCTCGCCTACAAGATCGGTCAGCTCAAGATGCTCACCCTGAGGCAGCGCGCCGAAACCGAACTCGGCGACCGCTTCGACATCCGCGCATTTCACGACGAGTTGCTCGGTGCGGGCGCACTGCCGCTCGACCTGCTCGAACAGCGCATAGACAACTGGCTTTCATCCTACTAGGGGCGCCCACTCGACACGCGTCGCGGAACGCCACGGGAAACGC
>JBFJQO010000246.1:0-3770 GCA_041616535.1 Woeseiaceae bacterium
TCGATCAGCGTACGGCGCGTGCCACGCTGTTGTTCGGGCGACGCTTTGTCGGATTGCAGTACGGGTTTCGAAAGTTCGAGGTACCAGTCGCAGAACTCGTGCCAGGTGAACTCGTAGATCGCCTGCGCGGCCAGGTCGAGCCGGTAGGTCGCAATGTGCCGGTGCATGTCACGCGTCGCCCGATCGAGGCGCGCCCGGATCCAGCGGTCCGCCGCGCTGAGTTCGATCTCGCCGTCATTGAGCGACTCGGTATTCATCAGTACGTAACGCGCGGCGTTCCAGAGCTTGTTACAGAAGTTCTTGTAGCCTTCAATACGGCCGACATCGAAGCGAATGTCGCGGCCGGTCGTCGCGAGTGACGAAAAAGTCATGCGCAGCGCATCGCAGCCGTAGGCGTCGATACCGTTCGGGAAATGCTTGCGCGTCGCTTTTTCGATCTGCGGAGCGAGGTGGTCCTGCATCATGCCAGCGGTGCGCTTGGCGACGAGCGCTTCGAGATCGATGCCGTCAATGAGATCCAGCGGGTCGAGCACGTTGCCTTTCGACTTCGACATCTTCTGGCCGTCCTGGTCCCGAATCAGTCCGTGGATATAGACCTCGTGGAACGGCACGTCGCCCATGAACTTGAGGCCCATCATGATCATTCTGGCAACCCAGAAGAAGATAATGTCGAACCCCGTGACGAGCACATTGCCCGGATAGAACTCCTCGAGCGCCGCGGATTTCTCGGGCCAGCCGAGCGTGCTGAAGGGCCACAGTGCCGACGAAAACCACGTGTCGAGCACGTCGGTATCCTGCGTGAGTTCGACGTCGTCGCCGATGCCGTGCCGATCGCGCACAGCCGTCTCGTCGTGCCCGACGTAGACGTTGCCCTCGGCGTCGTACCAGGCGGGGATGCGGTGACCCCACCAAAGCTGGCGGCTGATACACCAGTCCTGAATGTTGTACATCCATTCGAAATAGGTCTTCGACCAGTTCTCCGGGACGAAACGGATTCTTCCGGTTTCCACGGCCTCGATCGCGGGTTTCGCGAGCGGCTCGATCTTCACGTACCACTGGTCGGTCAGGTAGGGCTCCACGACGGCGTGCGATCGGTCGCCGCGCGGGATCTTGACGGTATAGTCCTCGATCTTGTCGAGCAGTCCGAGTTCCTCGAACTCGGCGACGATCTGGTCGCGCGCGACGAAGCGATCGAGACCGCGATAGTGCTCGGGCACCTCCTCGTTGAGCGCTGCGTCGTCAGTAAGGATGTTGTACATCGGCAGATCGTGGCGCTGGCCGATGTCGTAGTCGTTGAAGTCGTGTGCGGGCGTGATCTTGACGCAGCCCGTGCCGAATTCGGGATCGACATAATCGTCGGCTATGATCGGGATCGACCGGCCCACGATCGGCAGCACGATTGCCTGGCCGACCAGTTGGCGATAGCGCTCGTCGTCGGGATGGACGGCGACCGCGCTGTCGCCGAGCATGGTCTCGGGGCGCGTCGTCGCGACGACGAGGTGCCCGTCGCCCGAGGCCAGGGGATAACGGAAGTGCCACAGCTTGCCCGGCTCGTCCTCGGACAGGACTTCGAGGTCCGAAAGCGCCGTGTGCAGGACCGGGTCCCAGTTGACGAGGCGCTGACCGCGGTAGATGAGTCCTTCTTCATAAAGGTCGATGAAGACTTTCCTGACGGCCGCCGAGCAACCCTCGTCCATCGTGAAGCGGTCGCGGCTCCAGTCCACGGACGCGCCGAGGCGCCGCGTTTGCCGGGCGATCTGCCCGCCGGACTCTTCCTTCCATTGCCAGACACGCTCGACGAACTTGTCGCGGCCGAGATCGTGTTTGGACTTTCCTTCGGCGTTGAGCAAACGCTCGACGACCATCTGCGTCGCGATGCCGGCGTGGTCCATACCCGGCTGCCACAGGGCGCGATGACCACGCATGCGGTGATAGCGTGTCAAAGCGTCCATGATCGTGTCCTGGAATGCGTGGCCCATGTGCAGCGTGCCCGTCACGTTGGGCGGCGGGATCATGATGCAGTATGGCTCGCCGTCGCCTTGCGGCGCGAACCAGTCGTTCTCTTCCCAGCGGGCATAGACGCGCTGCTCGATGTCTTCGGGGCGGTAGGACTTGTCCATCAAAGCTTGTGTGTGTTCAATTCGTAACCCTGATCGCGATACGCGGCGTAGCGTCTGCGACTCAGGAGCCGGCTGTTCTCGTCGGAGGTTACAAGCTCGGCGACGCGGGGAAAACCCTCCGCGAAGGGCGGTATCTCGTCGCAGAGGTTGATCAGCAGATCGCGGGTCGGCGCGTCGCCGCCGTCGCTACCGATCATGATTGGGGAGTCCTCGGTGCCGTCGTTTCGGCCCGCGAGCCCGTGCGGCACGAAGCTGCCGTCCCGAAACGTCCATAACAATTCGTCGAGGCGCTCGGCGTCGGCGCGGCTGCGTGCGTGGATGTAGACCGTGTTGTCCAGCCTCCAGGCTTTCTCGGCGAGCTTGCATGCGAGGATTTGCCGCGCGCGCTCGTCGCCCTGCACGAGGACGTAGAAATCGACTCTTGCCACGGTCAGGGCAGGGCGCCGCAGCGCTCGAGCAGCAGCTGCGACAACATCGGTACCGGTCGCCCGGTCGCGCCTTTTTTCGCACCGGTTCTCCAGGCCGTTCCGGCGATGTCGAGATGCGCCCACTTGAGGCCGTCCGCGAACTTACCGAGGAAGCAGCCGGCCGTGACGGCGCCGCCGCCCGGTCCGCCGATGTTGGCCATGTCGGCGAAATTGCTCTTGAGCTGCGCCGCGTATTCCTCGCCGAGCGGCATCGGCCAGCCGCGGTCGCCGGCGGCCTCGCCCGCAGCGAAGATTTCTTCGCGCAGGGCATCGGTGTTGCTCATGATTGCGCTGCGGTGTGCACCTAGCGCGACGACGCAGGCGCCGGTCAGCGTCGCGACGTCGATCACCGTGTCGGGCTTGAAGCGCCGCGAGTAGGTCAACGCGTCGCTGAGAATGAGCCGGCCTTCGGCGTCCGTATTCAGGACCTCGATGGTCTGTCCGGACATGCTCTTCACGATATCGCCGGGTTTTGTCGCCTTGCCGCTCGGCATGTTCTCGACGGCCGGTACGATGACGTTGAGGTTGATCGGCAGCTTCATTTCGGCGACGGCGGCCATCGTGCCGATGACGCTCGCGGCGCCGCACATGTCGAATTTCATCTCGTCCATCGCCGGGCCGGGCTTCAGCGAGATGCCGCCCGTATCGAACGTGACGCCCTTGCCGACCAGGACCACAGGCGCCGCGCTTCCGGCGCCCTTGTATTTCATGACGATGAGCTTCGCAGGTTCCTTGGTACCCGCCGTGACCGACAGCAACGAGCCCATGCCGAGGCGCTTCATTTCGGCCTCGCCGAGAATTTGCGTCGTCAGGCGGCCATTGCCGGTCGCGAGTTTTCGGGCGACGCGCGCCAGGTAGCCCGGCGTGCAGACGTTGGCGGGCAGGTTGCCGAGGTCTTTCGCGAGGCGGACGCCCTTGGCGATGCCGTCGCCGTGCTCGGCGCCACGCATCGATTTCGCGGCGTCGCCGCGCCCGGCGATCGAGTGCCCGTAGGATGTCAATGGAAGCGGCTTCTTCTTGCGGCCGCTTTTCATTTCCGTGAATCGGTACAACACGTCGCCCATGACCTCGACCGACTGGCGCGCCAGGTAGTACGGGTTACTGCCATGGACGGTTTCGAGCGTCAGCGTATTGAGGATCTGCTTCGTCTTGCTGCCGTCGAGCGCCTGGATCGCGGCGCCCA
>JBFJQO010000247.1:0-3759 GCA_041616535.1 Woeseiaceae bacterium
CGCCATGCCGGTGCCGAGCAGCGCCTTGCCCAGCGCGAGCGCCGTGACGATGATCATGACGACCGGAATCGACAATGCCGTTGCGGCGTCCCGCCAGTTCAGGCAGCCCGTCACCAGCATCAGGCCGAGCCCGACGAGCGCACTGACCGAAATCGGGAGAAGGCCGAATGCGGCCGCCAGGACGACCAACGCCATGATGCTGAGCGCGCGCTTTGCATGGTGCGTTTGCGGCAGGTCGGTCGTGCCGTCGAGAACGAGCATCGAGCCGGACTCCTTGAGCTGCGCGATCGCCTCGCGCGTTCCCTGTACGAGCAGAACGTCGCCGGCGCGCAGGCGAATCAGGTTGAGATCGCCGGTCACTTGCGAACTCGGTGCGCGGGCACGGTGCAGCGCGAGCGGCAACAACCCGTAGCTGTTCGTGAAGCGCGCCGCGGCTAGGCTGCGTAGATGCAGGGGCGAGCCGCGCGTGATCACGACCTCGGCGATTTGCTGTCCTTCGGCCTTGAGGGGTGTGTCCTCGTCGATCGGATGCTCGATGTCGCTTTCGCTGAACAGCGTCGCGCCGAGCAGTTGCTCGTAGTGTTTGAGGTTCTCGGGTGAGTCCTTGACGAACAGGCGGTCGCCCGGCTGGATCGTGATCGACGGCAGCTTGGCCAGAAACAACGACTCGGAGCGCTGGATCTTGTCGATGCGCAGGTTGCCGCCGGCCTTGGCCAGGACCTCGGAAAGTGACTTGCCGGCGGCGAAGCCGCCCTCCTTGACGTGCAGCTGCGCGCTGAAGATGCGCGGTGAGGTATCGGCCATCGGCGGCGTGCGGTCGGGCAGCATTCGGGGTGCGACGAGCCACAGGAAGACGATGCCCACGCCACCGACGATCGCGACGGGCAGCACCCACTCGAACATCGTGAACTCGTGCATGCCCATGTCGTGCGAGATACCGACAACGAGCAGGTTCGTGGACGTCCCGATCGTCGTCGACATGCCGCCGATGATCGTCGCGAGGCCCATCGGCATCATCACGCCCGAGATCGCGAACTTCGAGCGCAGTGATGCGCCGACGAGAATCGGCATGAGCAGCACGACGATCGGGGTGTTGTTCATGAACGCGCTGAGCACAGCGCCCGCGACGAGCGTGGCGATCAGGGCGAGCACGGGCTGCGAAGCCCACGCACGCCCGACGACATTGGCCAGCGGTTGAAGTGCGCCCGTGGTTTCGAGCGCCTTGCCGACCATCATCAACGCGCAGATGGCAATCAATGCTTCGTTGCCGAAGCCCGCGAAGAAGTCGACGGCACGGACCGCCACTTCGCCGTCCTTGACGTAAGGGAAAAGCTGGAAACCGGCCGTCAGCAGGATCAGGATAGCAAGCGATGACGACTCCAACGGGATGTTGTCGCGCGTAAACAGGTACAGCGCGATCACGGTCAGGACCAGTACCGCGATCCCGTGGGCGTCAGGTGTTACGGGTTGCAAAGCATCCCCTTACTGCTCCGCTTCATGACGCTAGACGTTATCCCAGTCAAATCCGTTTAGCAATCAGCGTCCGCTCGCTTGAGCGCCGCAGAATCGCTGCGATGCGTTCGTGGAATTTCCTGAATTCCCGGGCGTTCCAGTGACGAATCGAGACGTCGCGACGAAACGAAACCGAATGCGCACGACACAGCAGCGGCAACAGATTTGCATGCCGCAAATCGGCCTCTCGATCGCGTGCAAAAACGTCCCAGGGAGACAGCGTGAGCAGGTTACGGTGGCGCACGGCATTGTCTGCGACCGCCTTGCGCCAGCGCGCGTTCATCTCGCAGCCGTGCTGCGGGACGCGCGCGCCAGCGACGTCCAGCGCGGGGCAATGACCGCGTTGTGCCGCGATACGCCGCGACGCGTCCCTGAGGACACTCGTGACGTGCGCGGCGAGATGGCGCAACTCGACGAGCGTCGTGTGCGCCGCCGGATCGCGGCCGCGCCGCGCCACGAGATCACCCCAGCCGCGCACGAAGATCGAGAGCCGCCGGTTGATGCGGCTGTCGTCCTGCAGCATGCCGCTCGGCCACGCCGCATCGTCATGGCGCCGCTCGCCCCGTTTCACGGCCGCGCGCAGTGCGGCTTCGAGCGCGACCATCCGCAACGCGCCGCCCTCGTCGGCGTAATTGACGAGATCCACGACGAGCTGCGCCCATGCGGTGCCGCCCGGAACCTGGGTCAGGCTGGTGACGTGCAGACCGTCGGCCCTTTCGTCGGACAGCAGCGGGCTCGCCGATGACACGATCGCCGGCAGCATGGCGCCGATCGGCGCGAGGTCGCGCAGCTCCCACAGCCGTTTCCAGACGAGTGCGGCCTGTTGCGGAGAGACCTCCCTGTCCGGGTCCACAACGAAGTACATGAACGCATTGTCGGGTTCGGATCGTGACCCGGCAGGCGACATAAGTCGCCGGTTCATCGCGATTCGCTCACGGGCCGGGGCTGGCACGCGTTGCCCGCCGGGTGTACCTTTGCACGTCCGCATCACGGGAAATCGTACATGCCATCTTTTGACGTCGTCAGTGATTTCGATTCGCACGAGGCGCGCAACGGCGTCGACCAGGCCAGCCGCGAGGTCACGACGCGCTTCGACTTCAAGGGAACCGGCTCGAAGTTCGAACTCGACGGGGACGTCATCTCGCTGACGACGCAGTCGGACTTCCAGCTCAAGCAGATGATGGACATCCTGCGACAGAAGCTGGCGAAGCGCGGTATCGATATCGCCTGTCTCGAGGAACAGGACCCCGAGTTCTCCGGCAGCGAAGCCCGCCAGAAGGTCGTCATGCGACGCGGCATCGACACGGACCGCGCCCGCAAGCTGGTCAAGGATGTCAAGGCGATGAAATTGAAGGTGCAGGCCGCGATCCAGGGGGATAAGCTGCGAGTGAGCGGCAAGAAACGCGACGACCTGCAGGCCGTCATCGCGATGCTGAAAGACAAGGATGTCGGCCTGCCGCTCCAATACGAGAACTTCCGCGACTAGGAAGCGCGGGCTGGACAGAGACCTGATGAGTACCAGTGTTCACAAGCAGCCGCGGCGGCAGGACATCACATTCGAAGAGAAGGACCAGTCGCTGCGCGACGACGTGCGCATCCTGGGCACGATGGTCGGCGAGCTCATTCGCGAACAAAACGGCGACGAGCTGTTCGAGATGGTCGAGAACGCCCGGTTGCGGGCGATCCGGCGGCGCGAGGGCAACGAGAAGCCCGGCGAGGAGCTCGCAACGTTGCTGCAAGGCCTCGAACCCGCGACGGCGCTGCAGCTCGTGCGCGGCTTTTCGACCTATTTCCAGATGGTCAATACGGCCGAGAAGGTACACCGCATCCGGCGCCGCCGCGATTACCTGCGCGACGTCGCCATCTACCAGCCGGGTGGCCTCGAGGATTCGCTGATCAAGCTCAAGGCCGCGGGCCTCGACGTCGAGGCGCTGCAAAAGCTGCTCGATTCGATGTCGATCGAACCCGTGTTCACGGCCCACCCGACCGAGTCGACACGCCGCACGATGCTTCGCAAGGAGCAGAACATCGTCAAACACCTCGTCGAAATGCTCAACCCGACGATGACGCCGCAGGAGACGACCACGGCTCTCGAGAACATTCGCCTGCTCGCGACAACCGGGTGGCAGACCGCCGAACACCCGTCCGAGCAGATGACCGTGGCCGACGAACTCGAACACGTCCTGTTCTTCGTTACCGACGTCCTCTATCGCGCCATGCCTCCTTTCTACGAGGACATCCGGTCCG
>JBFJQO010000248.1:0-3738 GCA_041616535.1 Woeseiaceae bacterium
CGCGGCGAGTCGCTCCTCGGGGACACGTGCCCAGGCGTTGAACTTGTCGGCGAAGTCGCGCGACATGAGCAAGAGGGGCAGCCACACGATGTAGACGACGTTATCCGCGATGACGGCGAGCCCGAGCTGTGCATCGGTGGCCTCGAGCATTTCCTTCGTCGCAAGCATGTTTGCGGTGCCGCCGATCCAGCTCCCGGCGAGCGCGCCGAAGGCGCGCCAGGAATCCTCGGGAAGCCAGCCGTGTACGATGATGTAGGAGACGACGCCGCCGACCATGACGCCAGCGGTCCCCATGAGCATGACGAGCACGCCCTTGCCCATGACCTTGACGACGGCAGGGACGTTGACCTTGATCAACATCAGCACGATGAAAACGGGCAAAGCGAACTTGCTGAGGCCCGTGTAAATGATCGACGAACTCGGAATGACCGTGTGGCCTGCGATCTTCAGGTTACTGAGGAAGACCGGCGTCGCGTAGATGAACAGAAGTGGCGGCAGGTAATGGAAGAGCTTGGCGTCCGTGACCTGCGCGACGAGAAAAAAGAACGCGGCGACTGCGCAGAGCACGGCGAGCACGCCGATGGGTGAGGTGATCAAAACGTCTTCCATGCAATACGCCTCGGGCCGTCAGTGGCGACCGAGTATAAAGCATCGTTGCCGCGATGGATGTACGGGAGATTCAGCCGAAACTGATCTGCGCGGCGAAGTCCTTGCGTGCCGCGGCGTCGCGCAGCACGGCCGATTTGACCGTCAGCCAGACGGCGTCCCAGTCCTTGATCTTGCTCGGCCCGAAAACATGCTTGGCCACGTAACTCTCGAGCTGCTTGACGTGGATGACGTTTTTCGGCGGTGCGGACGTAAACTCGACCGAGCCCGTGAAGATGACGAGGTTGTCGACCGGCACGTCGGGCACGACCTGGCGCAGCGCGCGTGCTCGCCCCTCGTTCTGGATCAGCGGATTGAGAAATCTGCGACGGTGCACGCCGTCGACGTTGGTCCACTGAGGCTCGCTTTCGCCGCCGAACACGATGCCGTTGAAGTGCTTCGTCTGGATGCAGAGAATGCCACCGGCCGTCAGGATGGCGTGGTCGATCTTCGCGAGGCCGCCGTAGGCACCCGGGATGATGATGTCGTGCAGGACGTCGGGGCTGCGCCTGGCGAGGGCCGCGCGGATGCGGAACTGGCCGATCCTGCCGGTCACGTACCTGACCACGTGATTCGCGACCGAGCGGAATACGAGCGTCAGCAGGAGCGCACCGGCGATCGTGAACAGGAACAGCGCCGGGCCGACACTCGTGATGCCGGTCTGCACACCGCCTTCCGCCGCGACGGCGGGCACGGCGACGAGCGGCGTGCTGGTGACGATTCTGCGGACCGGTTTGGACATGAGTGCAGCGTACGCCGACCACGGATTCTTGGAAGCGTAACAGGTCACGTTTTTGCGTTTTCGCCCGGGTAGGCGAGGTAATAGCCGTCGATTGCGGCGACGCGCACGGGCACGCCGTAGACGTCGCTGAGCCTGTCGTCGGTCAGGACTTCGGTCTTGGCGCCGTCGGCCGCCACGCGGCCGCCCCGCAGCAACACGACGCGGCTGACCTCGGGCGGGATCTCGTTCAGATGATGCGTGACGATGACGATGTTGCGCCCGGCGGCCGACAGCCGGCGGATGCGCTGCAGGTAGTCGAAGCTGGCCGCGAAATCGAGTCCGGCCGTCGGCTCGTCGAGGATCAGCGTATGCGGCTCGTGCACGAGGGCGCGGGCGAGGATGCAGCGGCGCTGCTGGCCTGTCGACATTGCCCGGAGCGGCGTTTCGGCGAATTCGCCGACGCCGAGTTCCCCGAGGGTCTCGCGCGCCGCGTCGCGCTGTTCGCGTGTCACGCGATCGGCGAGGATGCCGTGCACGCCGATGCTCGAATGGAAGCCCGAGACCACGACTTCGAGCGCCGTCGTCGTCGGCGTGTAGCGTTGCTGCAGATCCTGCGACACGACGCCGACATGCCGGCGCAGCTCCCAGACGTTCCAGCGATCTCGTCCGAGTATCCGGAACACCGAGTCGTCGCGCGCGACCGGGTAGATTTCGCGGTTGATCGCCTTGAGCAGCGTCGTCTTGCCCGAGCCGTTCGGGCCGACGATCGCGACGCGCTCGTGTTGTTCGATGACGAGGTCGAGGCGCTCGAAGACGCGTGTCGAGCCGCGCCAGATCGTGGCGTTGCGGATTTCGACGAGCGGCGGCTCAGGCTTCATGGACCTTCCAGCCGCCGCGGCGGAAAACGAAGACGCTGAGGACGGTCAGCAGGGATTCGGAGACGACGATCGCAAGGAATGCGCCGTTCGGGCCTAGGCCGGTCTTCGTTGCCAGTAAGAAAGCGAGCGGGATCTGCACGAGCCAGAAACTCACGAGGTTGATGGTCATCGGTGTTTCGGTGTCGCCGGCGCCGTTCATTGCCTGCACAACCACCATGCCGACAGCATACATCGGGAATCCGGCGCCGAGAATCTGCAGGCAACTCGTGCCGACGCGCAGCACGTCCGCCTCGTTCGTGAACCATCCCGTGATCGTCTGCGCGAACACCACGAGCAGCAGGCCGGCGATGGCCATGAAGACGGCATTGTATCTTGCGGCGAGCCAGGCCGAACGCTCGGCGCGCTCGGGCTGTCCCGCGCCGAGGTTCTGGCCGACGAGCGTCGCCGCGGCATTACCGAGGCCCCAGGCCGGCAGGAAGATGAACTCCATCGAGCGCATCGCGATCGTGAACGCGGCGATGGCCGGGCTGCCGAACATCGCGACGATGCGCATCACGCCGATCCAGCTTGCAGTCGCGATCAGGAACTGGCCCATGCCGCCGAACGAGATGCGCATCATGCGCCAGGCGAGCGCCGCGCGAAAACGCAGGTGCCGGACGCGGAACCCGAGGCGACCGCCACCGCCAAGCAGGTACCAGAGCTGGTACGCGACGCCGATGCCGCGCCCGATCGTTGTCGCCACGGCTGCGCCGGTGACGCCCATCTCGGGGAACGGCCCGAGCCCGAAAATGAAGCAGGGGTCCAGAATGATGTTGATGCCGTTCGCGATCCAGAGCGAGCGCAGCGCGACGGCGGCATCGCCGGCACCGCGAAACGCGGCGTTGAGCAGAAACAGGTAAATGATGCTGAAAGAGCCGCCGAGCAGGACGGTCGTGAAGCCCGCACCGGTCTCGATGACGCCGTCCGACGCACCCATCAACACGAGCAGATCGCGCGCGTAGATCACTCCCAGGATGCCGATGCCGATCGACAGCAGCGCGCCGACCCAGATCGACTGGCCGGTGACCTCGGCAGCGCCCCGCGGATTCTTCGCGCCGATGCGCCGCGAGACCATCGCCGTTATGCCCATGCCGAGGCCGATCGCCACGGCGTACAGCACCGTGATCAGCGCTTCGGTGATCCCGACCGCGGCGACGGCGTCGGTGCCGAGCCTCGAGACGAAGGCGATGTCCACGACCGCGAAAACCGATTCCATTGCCATCTCGAGCATCATCGGTATGGCGAGAAGTCCCAGTGCTCGCCCGAGCGGCCCCCGCGTGAAGTCCTCGTCGTTGTCGCGCAGCGCCTCCGCGACGAAGTCACGCGACCGGCGCAACCGGGAGCGTCGGCCGCTCACTGCCGTCCCGGGTGCCGCGGTGCTATGCTCGGCGTCATGTCCAAGGGCCTGGTTCTTCTTCTTGTCATGATCGCGGTGATCATCGTGTATACGATCGC
>JBFJQO010000249.1:0-3737 GCA_041616535.1 Woeseiaceae bacterium
ATTGATACTGGCCGCCAGCGCCGGTGCATCGCCGCTGTTCGATGACAATGCCGTCGTCAACATCGAGATTGCCGGCCCCTTCAGCGGCCTGGTCCGCAACAAGGAAGACCGCGAGGAGCTGCCGTTCCGTCTCAGCGCAAACGGCATCACGCACGACGTCGAGCTGCGTGCCGCCGGCAAAAGCCGCCTGCAGGTCTGCACGTTTCCGATGCTGCGCGTCGATTTCGTGAAGGGCGCGACCGATGGCAGTCTCTTCGAAGGCCAGAACAAGGTCCGGCTGGTCACGCACTGCCGACGCAGCGACGCGGCGCACGCAGATGTTTTGCAGGAATACCTCACGTACCGGATTTTCAATGAGCTGACGGACGTCTCGTATCGCGTGCGGCTCGTCGATGTCTCCTACGTCGACACGCCCGACACATCGGAGTCAACTCGACGGCACGCGTTTTTTCTGGAACCCAAGGACGGACCGACGAAGCGTCTCGGCGGAGAGGAGCTCGAGATCCCCGGGGTCTCGCTGGCCTCGCTCGACGACGATCACATGGCACTCGTCTACATTTTCCAGTATCTGATCGCCAATACCGACTGGTCGCTGGCCGTCGCGTATGAAGAAGACGCCTGCTGCCACAACGGCAACCTGATCGAGATCGACGGCACGCGCCACTACCTGCCCTACGACTTCGATCAGGCCGGTCTGGTCAATGCCCGGCACGCCCGTCCCGACCCGAGTCTGAGACTGCGTAACGTCACGCAGCGACGCTATCGGGGATTTTGCATGGACGACGACACGCTGCGTCGGGCGCTCGGCACCGTTCGGTCAAAGGAAACCGACATCCTGACGATCGTCGACGAGCTGCCGGCGCTGTCGTCCCGCGACAGGAAGTCGACGCGGCGCTACCTCGAGAAGTTTTTCGCCGAGGCGCAGAACGAGGACAGGCTGCTCGCGAGCTTCAGACGGCGCTGCATAAAAGACTGATCGACGGCAGAGTGCAAACGAAGACGTTGCGCGCCAGCGTCTGCCACGTCAGGTCTCCGCGCGGGGCAGTCGTCCTGACGAAACGCTAATCTGCAGCAGTCCCCACAGCGCCCACGCGGCGATCCCGGGCAGGACGATCCAGTACGCGGTTTCGTCGATGCTCCAGCCTGCTGCATCGCGTGCGTCGACCACCGCAGCAAGGGCGACGATCGGCCAGTAGGCCGTTATGCCGAGCGCCGCGCCGAGCACGGGCCGCCACCAGCGGCTCTCCTGCCGGTGGCCAAGCAGTCCGATACCGAGCAGCGGGATGTAGAAGACCAGATCCGCAAAGGCGAAGCCGTACCAGAATGCCGTCCCGACCTCGGAAATCGTCTCGGCGGGTTCCTGCGTCCCCATACGCACGCCGAGCCCGTAGTCGAATGCGGGTATCGCCTGCGCGTAGACCAGGTAGGCGAACAGCAGCCAGCCCGGAATCTGCAGCCATCGGTGCGTCGGCTCACGGTTCATGGCGAATTCTCCCGGTTCACCGACATGAATAGGGTTGGGCGCTCGGATACGACGCGTAACCGGCCGACGGTTCGTCCTGAACCGCCGGCCGTAAATGCGCTAACTGCGAAAATCGGGCGTGCTCACCGCGCTTGTCGCTCCCTGAGCTCGCGCATGCGTTTGCGACCTTCCTTGTCCCCGAGTACCGCGAACTGACCCGACTGGATCTGCGCACAGAACAGGAAGCGATCGCCGAAGTTCCTGAACTGGGCGTCCGGCTTGCTGCCGACGGTCGCCGTTGCGCAGATGACGGAGAAGTCGGGGAGGTCACCCGGCACCGTCAGCTGGAAGTCGACGAAGACGCTTTGCCCTACACGCAGATTGAGCCGCTCGGGCATCGGATTGACTGCCCCCACTCGGCCGACCTGGAATCGTGAGAAACGGAACGGGAACTCGTTCGGGAAGTATTCGACGGTGCTCCACACCTGACCCTTGAATGGTCCCGGACCCCGGTTTCGCAATTCGATGCCGAACTCGCACAGTCCGCCGCCCGGCGGGATCTCGCAGCCCTGCACGGCGCCGAACTGGATCGGCAGCGGCGTCAACGCGACGTCGCCGAGATCGACATCCTGGTCTTCGGCGACGTCGACCCGGGCGGAAGTGGCTGCCCTGTAGTCTTCGGCGAAGGCCACGACCCGGTAGTTTCCGGGCGGGAGGGAGAACGGCAGGCCGTCGAACCGGAATCGTCCCTGCTCATCGGCCGAGGCTCCTGCGACACCGAAGCAGTCCGGCCCTTCGCACCGTTGCAGCTCTGCGAATGCAAACGGCGGCCCGAAACCGGACAGCGGCGAGCCGTCCAGCGCATCGACGAGCCGTCCGCTCACGGAACCGATGAGAATGAACGGCGTCAGCGCAATATCGCCGAGATCGAGCGCCTGATTCGCTGCGACATTGAACGGCACACCCGAGAAGAACTCGAAACCGTTCGCAAACGCCTCGATGCGATAGGCGCCCGCCGACAGCGGATTGCCGAAGTCGTCAGTTTCGAAAATGAAGTTGCCGCCGCTGTCCGCCTGTCGGAAACCCACGAAGTCAAAGCAGGATACGGCATCGAAGCAGCGGTACAGCACGACCGCGGCAAACGTCGGGCTCTCGCCGGATACCGGCATCCCGTCTCGGGCGCTAACCAGGCGCCCGCTGATGGAATCGGCAGTTTCCACGGCGCTGAGCGTCAACAGATAAGTTCCTTCCGCTTCCGATCCGTCGAATTCGAAATCCGGAAACGCCGTCGCGGCGAGTACGAACGCGCCGCTGCCCGGCACCGTGAACTGCAGTCTCGAATCCAGCGTGCCCGCATCGTCGTTGATCGCGATCAGATTACAGTCGCCATCGAAAAGTGCCAGCAACGGGTCGTCTAGCGTCCCCACCCCGCCGGAAACGCCCTGATGATCGGCACGCACCAGATCGCCCGGACCGGCGGAGAAGCGAAAGAAATCGATATCCGGCTCGCCGCCTGCCGTGTCGAGGCTGCCGTCGACCGTGTGAGGTAGCGCGACGGCACCGACGTCCTGCGCTGTCGGACAGCTGTTGTTCGTCTCCTGATCGACGCTCTGCGCCAGGACCGCATTTGGAAAGACCAGACAGAGCGCGAGAGCCAGGTGCTTCAGCATTCTTGTTAAACGAGACATAGGAATCTCCTCCGCTCTAAGGGTGAACACGGTGTGTACCGACAGGGCGACGCAGGCGTATGTATTTCTCGACGAGCAGGAATCGCCGCCTGGCGGGGGGCCGGACACGCCCGCATGCCAATTTCAGACAAAGACATCCCTGTCTTTTCGAGTTTCGTACAACCTGACGCGCGCGCAATACGTATATGCCGCCGTGTCGATCGCCGACACCGGAGCCCTTACGGCGCGACGCCGATGGCAGTCCTGGTCTCGACGAGCGGGATCAGGTCGCCAAGCGCACGACACGGCGCAGCGGCGATTCGCAGCCCTTAGGTCTTCGTATCCCGGCGCCGCCGCACCGCGGTCACTCGGCCGGGTGGCTTGGCTCGAAATCGCACTCGCCCCGTTCGTAGTCCCAGCTGCCACCTTCATCGAGACAGGAATCGATGCGCGCCTGATCGATGAAAAGCACGACGGCCCAGGCCGCGACCAGCAGCAGCGTTGCCGCGAACAGCCCGGCAATGAATACGACCAGGCGCCGCTGCCACGCCGGTGCGTCCTGCTTCTCGTACTTTTTGATCACGTTTCAGTCACCGGCGAGCGACCGG
>JBFJQO010000250.1:0-3722 GCA_041616535.1 Woeseiaceae bacterium
AGCACGGCGCTGGCTGTGACGACGATGTTCCCGGCGCTCGCGTCGGCCGACAGCGGCTTGTATCTCGGCGCCGGTATCGGAAATGCGGCCGTCGAGGTCGATCTCGGACTGTCCGAGATTCCGACCTTGCCGGAGTTCGACGAGAACGATGCCGGGTACAAGATTTTCGGCGGTTACACGTGGCAGCTGCCGGCGATCAGCCTCGGCATCGAAGGCGCCTACAACGACTTCGGCAAGCCGAGCGTCGAGATTCAGGGGATCAGTCTCGCCGTCGAGCCGAGCGGTATCAGCGTCTTCGGCGTCGCGGCGCTCGGTCTCGGTCCGATCGAGCTCTTCGGCAAAGCGGGAGTTCTCGCCTGGGATGCCGACGCGATCATCGATGGCGTGGTTGCGGCCGACGACGGCACCGACCCGGCCTATGGCGTCGGCTTGCGATTCAATGCCGGCCGTATACAGATTCGCGGTGAGTACGAACTTTACGACGTGGATGAAGCCGACCTGACGATGCTGTCGGTCGGTATCGCCTATCGCTTCTGACGATTAGAAAAAAAGAGGGGACGGAGCGGCCGCTCCGTCCCCTTTTTTCTTGCCTGCGCCCTGCGTCAGCCGACGAGCAGCGGTACGATCAGGAGCGCGACGATGTTGATAATTTTGATCAGCGGGTTGATCGCCGGGCCGGCCGTATCCTTGTAAGGATCGCCGACGGTATCGCCCGTGACCGCTGCCTTGTGGGCATCCGAACCCTTACCGCCGCAGTTGCCGTCCTCGATGTACTTCTTGGCGTTATCCCAGGCGCCGCCGCCGGCCGTCATCGAGATGGCGACGAACAAGCCCGTGATAATGGTGCCGAGAAGCAGGCCGCCGAGCGCTTCGACGCCGAGCAGGAAGCCGACGAGAATCGGCACCGCGATCGGCAGCAGCGACGGTATGACCATTTCCTTGATCGCGGCTTTGGTCAGCAGGTCGACGGCGCGACTGTAATCCGGCTTGCCCGTGCCTTCCATGATGCCTTCGATTTCCCTGAACTGGCGACGGACCTCGTTGACCACGGATCCCGCGGCACGCCCGACGGCTTCCATGGCGAGTGCGCCGAACAGGTAGGGCACCAGGCCGCCGATGAACAGGCCGATGATGACGCGATAGTCGTTCAGCAGGAACGTGACCTGCTGACCGGCCTGCGCCAGGGCGTTGTTGTAGTCGGCGAACAGTACGAGCGCGGCGAGGCCGGCCGAGCCGATGGCGTAACCCTTGGTGACGGCCTTGGTGGTATTGCCGACGGCGTCGAGCTGGTCCGTGATGTTGCGCACTTCCGGCGGCAGCTCGGCCATCTCTGCGATGCCGCCGGCGTTGTCCGTAATCGGACCAAACGCGTCGAGTGCGACGACGACGCCCGTCATCGACAGCATCGACGTAGCGGCGATGGCGATGTTATAGAGTCCGCCCATCGTATTGTCGGCCAGCGTGAATGCACCCCAGATGCTGGCGCAGACCGCGATGACCGGCAGCGCGGTCGCCTTCATCGAGATGCCGAGGCCCGCGATGATGTTGGTGGCGTCGCCCGTGAGCGAGGCATTGGCGATCGTCTTGACCGGCTTGAACTCGGTACCCGTGTAGTACTCGGTAATCACGACCATCGCGGCCGTCAGGGCGAGACCGATCAACGACGAGTAGAAGATGTTCATGGCCTGGCCGCTGCCGCCCATCATGGCGTCCGTCACGAAGTAGAACGCGATGGCGGCGAGGACGCCGGCGACGATCATGCCGCGATAAAGCGCACCCATGATCTTGCCGCCGTCCGAGGTCTTGACGAAAAACGTGCCGATGATCGAGGCCACGATCGACACGGCACCGAGCACCAGCGGGTAAATAATGGCTTCGGGACCGTAGGCCGAGGCCACCATGCCGCCGAGCAACATCGTCGCGATGATCGTCACGGCGTAGGTCTCGAAGAGGTCTGCGGCCATGCCGGCGCAGTCGCCGACGTTGTCGCCGACGTTGTCCGCGATGACGCCCGGGTTGCGGGGATCGTCCTCGGGGATACCGGCTTCGACCTTGCCGACGAGGTCGGCGCCGACGTCAGCGCCCTTGGTGAAGATGCCGCCACCGAGTCGGGCGAAGATCGAGATCAGCGAGCCGCCGAACGCGAGACCGACCAGCGCGTGAATGGCGTCGTCGGTCGTAGCGCCCATCTTCAGCAACACGTAGTAGTAGCCGGCGACGCCCAAGAGACCCAGGCCGACCACGAGCATGCCGGTGATGGCACCGCCCTGAAACGCGATCTTGAGCGCCGGGTTGACGCCGTCCTTGGCGGCTTCGGCGGTACGAACGTTGGCCTTCACCGAGACGAACATGCCGATGTAGCCGGCCAGGCCCGAGAAGACGGCGCCGATGACGAAACCGATGGCCGTTGCCCAGTCGAGGGCGAAACCGAGAACGATCGCGAGAACCAGTCCAACCATGCCAATCGTCATGTACTGGCGGTCCATGTAGGCCTTGGCGCCTTCCTGGATTGCAGCCGCGATCTCCTGCATGCGTTCGCTGCCGGCGGATTGCTTAAGAATCCAGCCTCTCGAGACCAACCCGAAGAGAATGGCGGCAACACCCGCCCCGATCGAGAGCCATAAGGCCAACTCGTTAGACATTTCTATCTCCAGACTTTTCTATTTATTGGATTTCGAGCGCGCTCCCGTTGCCGGCCGTAAGCGGGCGAACTGTCGCGTTCGAGACTTGAATTTCCCCAATGAAGGACTGTTTTACCGGCTGGGCCGGCGGCGAACTATACCACAAAATTGGTCCCGAGCCGGGGCTTGACCGGCACGTTGCGCAGCTTCGCGATCTTCGGTAAGCCATTGACATAAGGCGGATAATCCTCGCCGCGGATCAGTGGCTGGAGGTATCGACGAGCTGCCGGCGTGATGCCGTAGCCGTCTTTCGTGATGTAACGCCTCGGGACCATCTTCTCCTTGTTGGCGATGCGCCCGAGCGGCGCCGATTCGATCTTCCAGCGGTAGGGCGAGTCCGAAACGCGCTTGATCACGGGCATGACGGCGGACTTCCCGGCGAGCGCGAACTCGACGGCCGCCTTGCCCACCGCGTAAGCCTGCTTGACGTCCGTCGCGGACGCGATATGACGCGCCGAGCGCTGCAGGTAGTCGGCGATGGCGTAGTGATACTTGTAGCCGAGGTTGTCGCGCACGATCTGCGCCACGACCTGGGCGACGCCGCCCAGCTGCGCGTGCCCGAACGCGTCCCGCGTGCCCTGGTCCGCGAGGAACTTGCCGTTGGCGAAGCGGGCGCCCTCGCTGACGACGATCACGCAAAAGCCGTAGTCCTTGACGCATTGGCGGACTCGCTTGAGGAAGTGGCGTTTCTTGAACGGGATTTCCGGGAACAGGATGATATGCGGCGCGTCCCCCTCTTTCTTGCCCGCGAGTCCGCCCGCGGCCGCGATCCAGCCGGCGTGCCGGCCCATGACCTCGAGGACGAAGACCTTGGTGGACGTGCTGGCCATCGATGCGACGTCGAGCGCCGCCTCCTGTGTCGAGACCGCGACGTACTTGGCGACCGAGCCGAAGCCCGGGCAGTTGTCAGTGACAGGCAGGTCGTTGTCGACGGTCTTCGGTATGCCGAGGCAGGTAACGGGGAAGCCCATCATCTTCGAAATCTGGGACACCTTGTGGGCCGTGTCCATCGAGTCGTTGCCGCCGTTGTAGAAGAAGTAG
>JBFJQO010000251.1:0-3720 GCA_041616535.1 Woeseiaceae bacterium
CCCCTCCTCGTCATGGATTTCACGCTCTACTGGTTCATGTTCCCGGTGTCGATCGTCGTCGCCACCTGCGCGATGCTGAGCGGCATCGGCGGCGCCGCGCTGTTCACACCGATCTTCATCCTGGTGTTCCCGCTGCTCGGACCCGAATACGTGCTGCACTCGACAATCGCGGCGATCGCGGCCGCGCTCATGACCCAGACGTTCGGGTTTCTGTCGGGTTTCGTCGGCTATTACCGTCGCAGGCTGATCGACTACCGGCTGGCATGGCGCATCGCGCGCGTCGCGGTGCCGGTTGCGATTGCAGGCGCGCTGACCGCGAGTTACGTGCACGACGGCGTCCTGCTGGCGGGCTACGCGATCCTCGTCGGCGTGCTCGCCGTCGTCATGTGGCTCAATCGCCCGCCTCCCCATCTCGCCGAGGGCGGGCCCGATGCGGCGCTGCGCTCGGTCGTCGACTCGCGCGGCCACGAGTACCGCTATGCGAACCCGCGGCTCGGCGTACGCAGCTACGCGCTGACGAGCCTCGGCGCGTTCCTGACCGGCATGGTGTCGGTCGGCATCGGCGAAGTGACGATCTCGAAGCTCACGCGCAAGGGCCTGCCGATCGCAATCGCGGCGGCCACCTCGGTGCTCGTCGTCATCCTGACGGTCGTGTTCGCCTCGACGACGCTCGTCGTGCAGCTGATCCGCGACGGCGGCTGGACCGCGGTTCCCTGGAACCTGCTCGTCTACGACATCCCGGGCGTGCTGATCGGCGGCCAGATCGGGCCGCGGCTGCAGGGCAGGATCGCGCCCCACACGATGCGGCGCGCGATCGCGATCCTGTTCGTCGTTCTTGCCGTCGCGATGATGAGCGTGGCGAGGCGCAAGCTCGGCCTCTGATTCAGGCCTGCCAGATCGTCCAGAGCCCGATGATGACGAAGCCGAGGCCCGCGGCCCACGAAAGGTATTTCGGGTCGACGTGAGCGGCGACGAAAGAGCCCGCGGCGACGGCGATCGCGGACGAGAGGATCAGCGCCAGCGAGGCGGCAACGAAGACGGTCACCAGGCTCGACGATTCTTTGCTCGCGAACAACACGGTCGCCAACTGGGTCTTGTCGCCGAGCTCGGCGAGAAACACGGTGACGAAAACGGCCGCAAATACCTTTAGGTCCATGATCGAATTCCCGAACGCTCGAAAGAGTCTCCCGATTTGCGGGGATTTTTGCACAGATCATCGACACTGCCGTGTCTTTTTTGGCGGGCGGGATGCGCCGCGGCGAGACGCCGCGTATCCTGCGTGACTCAGTCACGGTAAGCGCTTGCCGGAATCGCCATGATCGACCCACGATTGACACCTGACGGCAACAACAACAGGAGACTGACAATGGCATTCAGGAACGAAGGAACCATCGACCGCGTCGTACGCGTCGTGGCAGGCGCAGGCATCTTGAGCCTGGTTTTCGTTGGCCCGCAGACGGCGTGGGGCTGGATCGGCGTCGTGCCGCTCGTGACCGGACTCATCGGCAA
Organism: Woeseiaceae bacterium; assembly: GCA_041616535.1. Classification (GTDB taxonomy): domain Bacteria; phylum Pseudomonadota; class Gammaproteobacteria; order Steroidobacterales; family Woeseiaceae; genus UBA1847. Next base: position 1,510 of record JBFJQO010000251.1, read on the forward strand.
TTGCCCGGTCTATTCCATCTTCGGCATCAGCACCTGCAAACTTTCGAGCTGACCGGGGCGCTTCGCTCGCGACAGTGCGGAGGGATTCGCGCCGTCGCGGCGCGTCAACGTCCTGCGGCGCGCACGATCGAGACGGCTTCCTCGGCGAGCTGGGTGATCTTGTCGTAGTTGCCTGCGGCGACGGCATCGATAGGCGTCAGCCAGCTGCCTCCACAGGCAATGACGGCAGGAACAGCGAGAAACTCGGCGAGGTTACCTGGACCTACCCCGCCGGTCGGCATGAATTTCATTCCGCGAAATACGCTCGCCAGCGCTTTCAGAGCCGGAATACCACCCGCAATTGACGCAGGAAAAAATTTCACGGTGTCGAGACCAAGGTTTAGCGCCCGCTGTACCTCACCCGGCGTAAATGTGCCCGGGTAGACGGGCACGCCCTTCGACCGCGCCGCGGATACCACGCCTTCATCGAGTCCCGGCGAGACGATAAACTGCGCGCCATATTCAACGGCCTCCACCGCTTGCGCGGCCGTGAGCACCGTCCCGGCGCCTGCGACCATCTCGGGCACCTCGGACGCCACCGCGCGCAGGCACTCCAGTGCGTTATCGGTCCGCAAGACGATTTCGGCCACGACCAACCCTCCACTCGCCAGGGCCCGCGATGTTCTGACCGCGATGGCAGGATCTTCTGCCTGGATGATCGGTACCACGCGACTTGCGGCAAGAAACTCTTCTATGGTCATGCTCTGGCGGACCTCATTCGGTGGCAAATTGACCGGAACATGGCCGTTGTTGCCAGAAGTTCCCAGTCAAGGCAAGTTTGTCAGACTGCCTGACCCATGACCTCGGCGCCGCGCATGATCATGCGCAGCTGCGTCACGACCGCTTCGATGTGCCGCGCGTGGTCCTCGACCGGCGTATTCAGTAGCGCGATGCCGTTCGTGAACAGGATGGCGACCGTGGAATCGGCGGCCAGTCGCGGATGACCGAGCGGCACGCCGCGCTGCTCCGCATCCCAGACCAGGAACTCGGCCAGGTCGCGCGACATCGTCTCGAGCAGGCGCTCTGCCGCATCGCGAAACGGCGATTCGCGCGACATGCTCTCCTGTAACACCATGCGCGACAAGCCCTGGTTGTTGAGCATGTGATCGAACAGCGTCTCGACCGAGACGCGGATCAGCGAGCGCCCGCCCGAGGCTTGCTCGCGCACTTCGTGCATCAGCTCGAGGAGCGATTCCCCGCAGGCCTCGATCAGGGCGAGCCCGAGCCCTTCCATGTCGTGGAAGTGGCGGTAGAACGAGGTCGGCGCGATCCCGGCCAGCTTGGCGATTTCGCGCAAGCTGAGCGTGTCGAAACTGCGGCCCGAGGCGAGCTCGCCGGCCGCCGCGTCCATGAGTTTCTGCCGTGTCTGGGCCTTTTGCTGCTGTCTCGAGCGCACGTTGAGCCTGTCGTTACCTGGGTCGAATCGGCGAATTTGTGAACCGCGCACTTGCATCGTAGCAGACAAATGGTACAGTTGTGCGTACAAATGTACGCTGAAACTGCAACCGGCTTGTGCCGGCCCGGAGGAACGCGGCGATGACGACCTATAAAGCCCCCCTGCGCGACATGCGTTTCGTGATGCAGGACCTCCTGAATTTCGAGAAGCACTACCAGTCCCTGCCCGGTTGCGAGGAAGTCAACCAGGAACTCATCGACGCCATTCTCGGCGAAGCCAGCAAGTTCTCCGAGGATATCGTGGCGCCGCTCAACGCCGTCGGCGACAGCGAAGGCTGCCGCATGCTCGAGGACGGCGCCGTGAAGACGCCGACCGGGTTCAAGGAAGCTTACGAGCAATACGTCGACGCCGGCTGGCCGTCGCTCGACCAGCCCGCGCGTTATGGCGGCCAGGACCTGCCGATGTCGATCGGCCTCCCCGTCCGCGAGATGAACGGCACTGCGAACTGGTCGTGGGCGATGTACCCCGGGCTGTCCCACGGCGCGATGGAAACGATCGACGAACACGGCAGTGAGGAACAAAAAGTGCTGTTCATGCCGCCGCTCGTCAGCGGCCGCTGGACCGGCACGATGTGCCTCACCGAGGCGCACAGCGGCACGGACCTCGGCCTCCTGAAGACGAAAGCCGAGCCGATGCCGGACGGCACGTACCGCATCACCGGCTCCAAGGTCTTCATCTCCTCCGGCGATCACGATCTCGCCGAGAACATCGTACAC
>JBFJQO010000252.1:0-3689 GCA_041616535.1 Woeseiaceae bacterium
GCCGGGCGCGCCACGCCCGAAGTCGAACTCGTGCAGGACGGCCGTTACTTTCGCAGCATCCGGTCCGGGCAGGCGCGCGGCGTCATCGAAGTGGCCGACGACGAAGGGCAGCTCGTGCTGACTTTCCATGGACTCGCGACGGAAGGGCTTTTCCAGTCCGTGCAGAAGGTGCGTGGCATGTTCGATCTCGACGCGCCGATCGACGACATCAGCGAGGTGCTGTCGCGCGACCCGTATTTGCATGCGCAACTGGTCCGTAACCCCGGAGTGCGCGTGCCCGGCGCGTGGGACGGTTTCGAACTGACGGTGCGCGCGATTCTCGGGCAACAGGTGTCGGTGCGCGCCGCGACGACGTTTGCCGGGCGCATCGCGGCGCGCTACGGCGAACGGCTCGAGGCCCCGGTCGATGGCGTGCCCGGCGTGCCGCAGCGTCTGTTCCCTGAACCGCAGCGCCTCGCTCGCGCACAACTCGAGCGGCTCGGCATCATTCGCAGCCGGGCCCGGACGATTCGCGAGGTCGCACGCGCGACGGCGGACGGCCGCCTCGACTTCAGCAGCGGGCGCTCGGCCGACGAACTGCGAGCGGCGCTGACGTCGATTCACGGGATTGGCGAGTGGACCGCCGCCTATGTCGCGATGCGGGTTCTCAAGGACCCCGACGCGTTCCCGGCGACGGATCTCGGCCTGTTGCGCGCGTTCGACGACGAGCAGGGCCGGCGCCTGCGCCCCGCGGAACTCGGCGCTCGCGCCGCCGCATGGCGGCCCTGGCGCGCCTACGCCGCGCTTCTTATCTGGGGCTCCGACAGCGGGGCCGGAGGTTGACGATGTATTACTGTTATCTCGATACCCCGATCGGGGAACTGCTGCTGGCCGGTGACACGGACGGACTCTCGATGATTGGTTTTCCGAAAGGCTCGATGCGCCGGCAGCCCGAGCGGGACTGGATCTTCAACGAAAAGCCGCTCGCCGAGGCCTGCCGCCAGTTGCGCGAGTACTTCGCCGGCGAGCGTCGCGAATTCGACCTGCCGCTGAAGCTCGCCGGGACCGAGTTCCAGGTCAGTGTGCTCAAGGCTCTGCAGAAGATCCCATACGGCGAGACGGTGAGCTACGGCGAAGTCGCGAGGCGCATCGGCCGGCCGAAAGCCGTGCGAGCCGTCGGTGCCGCGAACGGCCGCAACCCGATTCCGATCGTCGTGCCCTGCCATCGCGTAATCGGCGTCACGGGTGACCTCACTGGCTTCGGCGGCGGGCTCGACACCAAGGAAGCGTTGCTCAGGCACGAGGCCGAACACACGCGCGACCTCTTATAGTTTTCTTCCTTCCATAGCCCGCAGTGCGGCGGACGGTTCGATGCCTTCCTTCACGCGATCGTCGGGCTGCAGTGTCGTGAATCGCGATTCGAGCGGCAGCACGCCGCCCCAGACCGGCGTGTCGAGGTCGCAGGGTTCGTCGTCGGGCATCTTGTCGGAAATCTTGGCCGAGGCGGACTCGATATCCAGGGCGATCACGCCCGTCATCTTCAGTTCGTTTTCGTGCGACAGCCGCAATTCGGCGCGGCGGCCCGGCATCGCGTGTTCGTTGATGACGTGCAGGGCCCGTTTTTTTTCGTCAAGGTCGTCGAGGAGCCGCGCGGCGCCAAAGACCGTGACCGAGCGGTAATTCATCGACGAGGCGAACGCCGAGCGCGCGAACACGAGACCATCGAGCAGCGTGACGTTGACGCACGCCCGGCCAGTACCCTCCAACAGGCGGACAATGCGCGCCTTGCGCGCGCCGTGCAGGTAGAGCGTCTCGCCCTCACGGCCATAGAGCATCGGCACGACGATGGGTTCGCCGTTCTGCACCACGGCGACATGGGCGACGAGGCCGGCATCGAGGATGCGGTGCACGGTTTTCTTGTCGTACGCTGCTTTCTCGCGGATTTGCCGGACCTCGTTTTGCTTGCGGACGTCGTATTCGTTCGACACGGTGCGCTCCTACAGAAATTTCGGCGCCGGGTACAGGGCGATGAGTGGACCGAGGAACAGCCCGACGAGCTGGTGTCGCGAGCGGCCTTCCTGGTACGAATCGGTCACAAGTGTGCTCCGGGGGTTTTCGCGTGCGGCAAGCCTACCGGTTTCGTCGCTGATCGTCGCCGATTTCGGGCTGTCTATCTAGATGTAGTATGTGATTCGCCTTTCGATACAAGATGTAGTAGCATTCCGCGCGTACCAATTCGGTACGCACGGAGATGAGATGTAGGAAGGCAAAGCGGGCGACCGCCATGCCGGATGCGTGAATCAAAGGCGGGTCTCGCGTGAAACCTCTCAACACGCCACCCGAATGTCCGGAAACCTGCAACCGGGAAGTTCCTTTGACGAAGCGGATTGCAAGCCGGGTGAAGGATAGCGCCGAAAGGACGTAACAGTGATGTTCCGATCCTTCGACCGCCGCTGGAACTCAGCCGAATACATCTTCTGCTTACTGTGCCGCCCAGTTTCTGGGCGGCCTTTTTTGTGCAGGGACGCACTTGAGCCGCGGAGCAATCTACGGGAATCGCAGCGATGAGAAACGGACTGACCCTGACCCTGCTGATACTGGTCGTCGCCGGATGTGCCGGCGGCCCACCCAAAGTGCCGTTCCCTGCATTCATCCAGACCGACGAACTCCCAGATGTTTTCCTGGCGAGCTTGCCCGGGGTACGCGCCAAGCAACTGGCCGGCGACCCGAAAACACGGCGCACGAGCAACCGCATCGACCTGCCTGCCGCATGGCAGGGAACGAGCGGCGGCGTGCCCGGGCGTTCGCTCGAGATCTTCGTGCTCGCAGGTGCCCTGCGGCTGGCCGATATCGAATTGCGCGCCGGCGGGTACGCGTTCCTGCCGTCAGGCTCGCTCGGGTTCAACCTGAAGACCGACGACGGTGCGCGTATCCTCTACTTCGTCAATGACGCCGATCCGGAAGCGGTGATCCGTTCGCCGATCATCATCGATTCCGGTCTGCTGGACTGGCAGCCGGCCGTGGCGGCGGGTGTCTCGACCAAGGAGCTGCGCAAGGACCCCGGCAGCGGCGCGATGACCTGGCTCATGCGCATCGAGGCCGGCGCGTCGCCGCCCTGGACGGCATCGAGCGCTTTGCGCGAGGGCTACCTGCTGGCCGGCGAGTACCAGCACAGTGAATGCATCGGGGGCGAGGAGCGTACGGGTCAATACTCACCCGGCGGCTATTTTTACCGGCCGGCGGGTACGATCAACGGAGGCCCGTTGTCAGGCGGTCCGCTCGACGCAGTCTGGCTGCTGCGCGAGACGCAGGAAGGGACGCACACCATCGAGGCGGGTTGCGGGCCTACGCCCTGACGAGCTTCGTGATCTTCTTGCCGAGCGCCATGAGCTTCGTCAGGGTGCCCGTCGGGATGTCGCTGATCTCTTCGTACCAGTTGTTCGTCGTTTCGACGAACGCCAGCATGTTGCGAATGCGCTCCTTTGTCACCGCATCGGTGTCCTGTTCGGCGTCGATCTCGAGCGCACAACCGCGCAGCATGACCAGGGTCGGGTTGAGTTCGCGCTGCCTGCGTTGCTCGATGATGACGCGGAACAATTCCCACACGTCGTGCAGGGTCACGAAATAGTCGCGGCGGTCGCCGAGGACGTGCGTCATGCGCACGAGACCGTAACTCTGCAACTCGCGGATACTCGTGCTGACATTCGAGC
>JBFJQO010000253.1:0-3686 GCA_041616535.1 Woeseiaceae bacterium
CCAGAAACCGGTCCAGAGGAACGGCCGTCGTACGAACGCATTGCTGGCGCCGATCAGCTTCGTCACTTCGATCTCTTCGCGCCGGTTCTCGATGTCGAGCCGAATGGTGTTGCCGATGATGACGACGATCGCGATGCCGAGCAGGCCCGCGCCGATGGCGATCCCCTGCCGCACGATGTCGAGGATGGCATGAAATCGCTGCACCCAGTCGGTGTCGACCTGCACGTATTCGGTCTCGGGCAGGTTCGCGAGCTCCTCCTGAAGCAGCACCATGGACGCATTCGTGTTACCCGCGCCCGGCCGGACGACGAGCGTGTGCGGCAGCGGGTTGTCGGGAAGCTGGTCGAGCGCGGCGCCGAACCCGGATTGCGTCTTGAACTCTTCGAGCGCGGCGGCGGCGCTGACGAAGTGCACGCCATCGACGTCGGCGCGCTGCTCGATCAGCGCCGCCAGTGTCCGGGCCTCGTCTTCCGATAACTCCTGCTTGAGGAACAGCGAGAAATCCAGTGCGTTGTCCCAACCGCCGCTGATCGCACGGGCATTCTTGACGACGAGATTCATCGCCGCGGGCAGCGCCAGCGTCACGGCGATGACGAGCACGATCATCAGGCTCGAGAACGGGTGCCGCACGAGCCGGCCAAGCGACCCGAGCGAAGTGCTCACATGACGCAGGAACCAGGTCGACACGGGGCCCGTCGAACGGACCGGCGCGACCGCGTCCGCGTTGCGCGTCACAGCCATTCGTCCGCCTCCTCGGCCGGCGCCTGCAGCCGGCCCTCGTCGAGCTCGATGCGGCGGCAGCCGAGCCTGTCGATCAATGCGATGTCGTGACTCGCAATCAGCAGCGTCACGCCGACCTCGTTGAAGCGCCGAAAGATTCGCATGACCTCGAGCGAGAGATCCGGGTCGAGGTTGCCGGTCGGCTCGTCGGCGATCAGCAGCTTCGGCCGCGTCACGATAGCGCGCGCGATGCCGACGCGTTGTTGTTCGCCGGCCGACAGGGTCTCCGGACGCTGCTTCTCCTTGTGCAGTAGGCCGACCTGGTCGAGCGCCGCGCGCACGCGCCGCCCGGCGTCGCGCAGCCCGACACCGGCAATGATCAACGGCAACGCCACGTTGTCGAACACGGGCCGGTCGTAAAGCAGCTTGTGATCCTGGAAGACCATTCCGATCTGGCGACGGTATTTCGGGATCCGGCGGCGCCGGACACGCCGCGTATTCTGGCCGTCGACGATGACTTGCCCGCTGGTGGGGCGTTCGATCAGCGCAATCAGCCGCAGCAGCGTGCTCTTGCCGGCGCCCGAGTGCCCGGTCACAAAGACCATCTCGCCCTTGTCGACCGACAGGCTCAGGTCGGACAACGCCTCCTGCCCGCCGGGGAATCGCTTGGTCACGTTTTCGAGCTGGATCATCAGGTCGCGGGGTCGTCCGTCTTGCCGGTTGCGAGCAGCGCGTCGGCGAAGTCCTCGGCTACGAACGGCTGCATGTCCTCGGCCGCCTCGCCGATGCCGATGAATCGCACCGGCACGCCGATGCGGTCGGCGATGGCGAGAAGAATGCCACCCTTGGCGCTGCCGTCCAACTTCGTCACGGTGAGCCCGGTCAGCCCGAGCGCCTCGTGGAACTTCTCGGCCTGAACGAGCGCGTTCTGCCCCTGGCTCGCATCGAGCACGAGCATGATCTCGTGCGGCGCGGTCTCGTCGCGCCGGCCGATGACGCGCTTCACTTTCGCCAGCTCGTCCATGAGCCCGGCCTGGCTCTGCAGTCGGCCGGCGGTGTCGGCGAGCAGGATGTCGATACTGCGCGCGCGAGCTGCGTCCATGGCGTCAAAAATGACGGCGGCCGGGTCCGCCCCGGCCTGCTGCGCGATGACCGGGACGTCGTTGCGCTCGCCCCAGGCCTGCAGCTGCTCGACCGCCGCGGCACGGAACGTGTCGCCGGCCGCGAGCATCACCGAGAAACCCTCGTCCCTGAAACGCCGCGCGAGCTTGCCGATCGTCGTCGTCTTGCCCGCCCCGTTGACGCCGACCATGAGAATGACGAATGGACCGTCCGGCTTGTCGATCACCAACGGTCTTTCGACGGGCTGCAGGATGTCGCACAGCGCCTGCCGCAAGCCGCGTTGCAGCGACTCGAGGTCCTTGAGCTCCTTGCGGGCGAGGCGTTTTTGCAGGTCGCCGATAATGCGTTCGGTCGTATCGACGCCGACATCGGCCATGACGAGCAGGCTCTCGAGTTCCTCGAGCGTGTCCTCGTCGATCTTGCCGCCTGGCGCGAGGTTGGCGAGATCGTAGGTCAGCCAGCTGTCGCCCTTGTTGAGGCGCGCGCGCAGGCGCTTGATGAAGCCTGCCTTCTTCTCAGGCTTTTCCTTTTTCCCGAACATGTCGTTACGATTCGTGAACGATGGGCGAGTCGCTGCGATGGCCAGACGAAAACAAAGCGGTAGATCCAAGAGCGGACGGCTGCGTATTGTAGCGGGAAACTGGCGCAGCCGCCTTTTGGACATTGCGGACGTCGACGGGCTCAGGCCGACCGGCGAACGCATTCGCGAAACGCTGTTCAACTGGCTGGCCCCGCGCATCCAGGGTGCGCATTGCCTCGACCTGTTCGCGGGAACCGGGGCGCTGGGTCTCGAGGCATTGTCGCGGGGCGCGCGCCACGTTACGTTCGTCGAGGAATCCGCCGTTGCGGCCGGGCAACTTCGTCGCAATGTCGAGCTGCTCGATGCGCGCGGCGCGACGGTGCTGCAGCAGGACGCGCTCGCGTACCTGCGCGAGCCGTCCGGGCAACACTACGACATCGCCTTCCTGGATCCACCTTTCGCGGCCGACTTCCTCGGTGAAACGTGTAGACTGTTGGACGCTAGCGGCTTGCTTGCGGACGGGGCGCTCGTGTATCTCGAACAGGATCGCGGCGCCGCAGAGCCGGACTGGCCCGAAGGCTGGCAGATATTGAAGAACAAGACCGCGGGCAATGTCCGCTACATGCTCGTGGAGGCGGGCGCCTGACAGGAGTACGCAATGCCAGTCTCAGCGATGTACCCCGGTACCTTCGATCCGATCACGCTCGGGCACGAAGACCTCGTGCGCCGCGCCGCGCGCCTGTTCGACACGGTGATCGTCGCGATCGCCCGTGACACGGGCGGCAAGGTGCCGATGTTCAATTTCGACGAACGCGTCGCGATGGCGCAGGACGCCCTCGCCGAGTACGAGAATGTCGAGATTCGGGGTTATTCGGGCCTGACCGTCGAGTACGCCCGCAAGCACAAGCACCCCGTCATCATCCGCGGTTTGCGCGCCGTCTCGGACTTCGAGTACGAGTTCCAGCTTGCGAACATGAACCGCGCGCTGACCGAAGATGTCGAGACGGTGTTCCTGACGCCGACCGACAAGTACACTTATATCTCGTCGACGCTCGTGCGCGAGGTGGCGACCCTCGGTGGCGACGTGTCGGGCTTCGTGTCGCCGAAAGTCAGGGATGCACTGATGCAGGAAGTCGGCCGCAGCTGATCACCTCTGGCACTGCTTGCAGTAATAGGTCGTTCGCTGGCCCTGCACGATCGAGCGGATCGCCGTGTTGCAGACGCGGCAGGGTTCGCCGTCGCGATCGTAGACTTCGAGCTGTTGCGCGAAGTAGCCGGGCTCGCCGTCCCCGCCGTAGAAGTCACGCAGGGTCGTGCCGCCCGC
>JBFJQO010000254.1:0-3620 GCA_041616535.1 Woeseiaceae bacterium
AAGGCCCAAAACCCTGGGTCCTGATGCGATAATGCGCGTTCCGGGCTTGTCGGAAGCCATGATGCGATCGTTGCTCATCATTACATTGGCGTGTCTCGTCGGGACCTGCTCCTCGGCGCCGCCCGTCCTCGAGCAGGTCTTCGAGACCGGCGAGTTGCGTGTCGTCACACGCAACAGCCCGACGTCGTACACGATCAGCCCCGACGGCCCGACCGGGCCCGAGTACGACCTGGTGCGGGCCTTCGCAGAAGAACTCGGCGTCGCGCTCGTGATCCTGTCGGTCGACAGCGTGTCGGAGATCCTGCCAATGCTGTTGTCCGGGGAAGCGCACATGGCTGCAGCGGGCCTGTCGATCACGGATTCGCGGCGCGAGTACCTGAATTTCGGCCATCCCTACGAATCAGTGGATATCCACCTGATCTACAAGCTCGGCACGGGTCGACCGCGCAAGATCGAGGACATCGTCGATCGCTCCATCGAGGTCATGGCATCCACGAGCCACGTCGACCTGCTCGAGGAACTCAAGGCCGAACACCCGGCCCTGACCTGGACCGAGAACGCCGACATCGAGTCGGCCGACCTGCTGACCAAAGTGGCCATCGGCGAGATCGACCTGACCGTTGCCGACAGCCCCGACTTCAACATCCAGCGCCATTTTTACCCCGACCTGCGCGTGGCGCTCGACCTGCACGTCGACGACCCGATTGCCTGGGCGTTCACCAAAGACACCGCAGACACGCTGCTCGCCCGCGCCGACGAGTTCCTGATCGAGGCCGAGCGCACCGGTATGCTGGCACAGGTGCACGACCGTTACTACGGGCACACCAAGAAGTACGACTACGTCGGTACCCGCAATTTCATACGCCACTACGAAAGCCGCCTGCCCCGCTATCGCGCGATGTTCGAAGCCGCCGGCGCCGAGTTCGGCGTCGACTGGCGGCTGCTTGCCGCCATCGGTTACCAGGAGTCTCACTGGCGCGCGAACGCGGTGTCGCCGACCGGCGTCCGCGGCATCATGATGCTGACGCAGGCCACAGCCGATTATCTCGGCATCGAGGATCGTACCGATCCCGAGTCGAGCATCTTCGGCGGCGCGGAGTATTTCGCGCGCCAAACTGAACGCATCCCCGACACCGTCGACGAACCCGACCGCACGTGGATGGCGCTCGCCGCCTACAACGTCGGCTTCAACCACCTCAAGGACGTGCGCACCATCGTCGAATGGCAGAACGGCGACCCCGACTCGTGGATCGACATCGGCGCGGCATTGCCGCTAAAGGCGCAGCGCAAATGGTATTCGAAGCTGCCCTACGGCTACGCCCGAGGCTGGGAGCCCGTGTTGTACGTCAACAACATCCGCGCGTACTACAACATCCTGGTGTGGCTGACCGAACACGAAGAAGGCGGCACGTCGGAGGTCCCCGAAGACGATGTCGCCGGCGGTGAGACCGCGGGCCTAGCGCCGGTCGGCGAAGAAGCTCTTGAGCAAAGCGCCGCTTTCGTTGGCCAGCAAGCCGCCATTGACTTCGAAGCGGTGATTGAGCGCGCGCGAGTCTGACAGGTCCTCGACACTGCCGAGTGCGCCGGCCTTCCTGTCGTAGGCACCGAAGACGACGCGCGCCACGCGCGCCTGCGCGAGCGCACCGACACACATCACACAAGGCTCGAGCGTCACGTAAAGCGTCGCATTCCCAAGCCGGTGATTCCCGGTCTTATCGGCCGCCGCGCGCAGGGCCACGATCTCAGCATGGCCGCTCGGGTCGGCGTCGGCGACCGTGCGATTGTGCCCTGCAGCAACGATGTCGCCGTCGATAACGACGACCGCGCCGACCGGAATTTCTCCCGCGGCCGCCGCGATCCCGGCCTCGGCAAGGGCCGTGCGCATGCACTCGATGTCGGATTGCGTCCAGGCGGCAACCATTACTCCCACTCGATCGTGGCGGGCGGCTTGCCGGAAATGTCGTAGACAACGCGCGAGATGCCGTCGACCTCGTTGATGATGCGCAGAGATACGTGCTCGAGGAATTCGTACGGCAATCGCGCCCAGCGCGCCGTCATGAAATCGATGGTTTCCACGGCGCGCAACGCGATCACGTAATCGTAGCGCCGGCCGTCGCCCATGACACCCACCGACTTGACGGGCAGGAACACGGCAAATGCCTGGCTCGTCTCGTCGTAGAGTTTCTGTCGGTGTAACTCCTCGATGAAGATGTCGTCGGCGAGCTGCAGGAGCCGCGCGTACTCCGGTTTGACCTCGCCCAGGATGCGCACGCCGAGCCCCGGGCCCGGAAATGGATGGCGGTAGACCATCTCCCGCGGCAGGCCGAGTTCGAGGCCGATCATGCGGACCTCGTCCTTGAACAGCTCGCGCAGCGGCTCGACGAGCTTCATGCGCATCGTCTCGGGCAGGCCACCGACGTTGTGGTGCGACTTGATGACGTGCGCTTTGCCCGTCTTCGCGCCGGCCGACTCGATCACGTCGGGATAGATCGTGCCCTGCGCCAGCCACTCGATGCCTTCGAGCTTGTGCGCCTCCTCGTCGAACACCTCGATGAACAGGCCGCCGATGATCTTGCGCTTCTCCTCGGGGTCCACGACACCCTCGAGCGCTGCGAAGAAGCGATCCGCTGCGTTGACCCGAATGACGTTGATGTGCATGTGCTCGGCGAACGTCTCCATGACCTGGTCGCCCTCGTTGTGACGCAGCAGGCCGTGGTCCACGAACACGCAGACGAGTTGGTCGCCGATCGCCTCGTGCAGCAGCGCCGCAACGACGGACGAGTCGACGCCCCCCGAAAGTCCCAGCAGCACCTTGCCGGCGCCGACCTGTGCGCGCACCTGTTCGATCGCATCGGCGACGATGTTCCCCGGCGTCCAGTCCCCCGGGCAGCCACAGATCTCGTGGACGAAGCGGCGCAGGATCTTGAGACCCTGTGGCGTGTGCGTGACCTCGGGGTGAAACTGCACCCCGTAGAAGTTGCGCTCGGCGTCTTCCATCGCGGCCAGCGGCGAATTGGCGCTCGAGGCCGTCGCGACGAAGCCCGGTGGCAGTGTCTCGACGCGATCGCCGTGACTCATCCAGACCTGCAGCATCGCATGGCTCGCCTCGTCGCTGAGGCTGTGCAGCAGACGACATTCGACCGGCTCGATCTCGGCGTAGCCGAATTCGCGGTGCGACGATGCCTCGACCTTGCCGCCGAGTTGTGCAGCCATCGTCTGCATGCCGTAGCAAATACCGAGCACGGGAACACCGAGTTCGAAAACGGTCTGCGAGGCGCGTGGCGGATCGTCGAGATTCACCGACTCGGGGCCGCCCGAGAGGATGATGCCGCTCGGCCGGAACGCCCGCAGGTCAGCCTCGGACATGTCCCAGGGGTGGATTTCGGAGTAGACGCCGACTTCGCGGACGCGCCGCGCGATCAACTGCGTGTACTGGCTGCCGAAATCGAGGATCAGCAGCTTGTGGGCGTGAATGTCCAACATTCGGGTCCTGAAAAAGGGGACTGTCCCCTTTCTAGTTCTGCGAACGGTAGTTCGGCGCTTCCTTGGTGATCGTCACGTCATGGACGTGGCTTTCCCTCATCCCGGCGCCGGTGATGCGTACGAATTGCGGTTTGCTG
>JBFJQO010000255.1:0-3616 GCA_041616535.1 Woeseiaceae bacterium
CATCATCGTCCTGGTCGGCCTCGGTGTCGTCGGCTGGTTGTATCGCGATGCGCTGTTCCCGCCGGACGCCCCCGTGGCCACACCCGCCGTCGAGGCACCGGCGCCGTCGGCAACGGCGGACGCCGGCCCGAAGTACCCGGTGCCCGACGCGCCGCCCGCTGACGCCGCAGCCCGCGAACTCGTGCCCCTGCCGCCGCTCGACGACAGCGACGCGTTTTTCCTGCTCGAGATCGCGAATGCGTTCCACCCGGCCTTCGAGGCCCTGCTCGTGCGCGAGGCCGTCATCGACCGGCTCGTCGCCACCTTGGACAATCTGCCGCGCGGCAAGATCGCCGACACCATCCGCCCGGTCGATCGCCTGCCCGATGCGTTCGACGCCAACGTCGACGCCGACGGCACCTTCGTGCTGAATTCGGCGAGCTACCTGCGCTACGACGCCATCGTCGCGCAGATCTACTACGCCGATCCCGACACGGTCTACGACATCTATCGGCGCTTCTACCCGCTGTTCCAGAAAGCCTACGAGCGGCTCGGCTATCCCGATGCCTATTTCAACGATCGCGTCGTCGAAGTCATCGACCACCTGCTGGCGTCACCGCAGCCGGGCGGACCGATCGTGCTCGTCCGCCCCAACGTGCTCTGGGAATTCGCCGACCCGGACCTCGAAGCGCTGTCGAGCGGCCACAAGCTGATGCTGCGCATGGGTCCCGACAACGCGGCGACCCTCAGGCGCGTCCTCGAAAAATTCCGCGCGCGGCTCACGGCGCGCGGCTGAGCTGCGCCCCGGTTTCGCCGCCCTCAGGAATTCATCCGCTCTCCATCATGTGTTTGCGCACGCTCGGCGCGATGCTCAGGCTGCGGCGACATGCCGCACAGGCAGCAGCCGGACGGAAAATGCGTATTCAACCGTTCTCGAAGGTGAAGCAAACTGACCGCTGCGGGCTGGGCTTCGACGCAGGTGGAGCGATGACATGAACCGGTATCTGCTCGGCATCGACGTGGGATCCACGACCGCGAAGATCGCGCTGGTCGGCCCCGATGAGCGCCTCGTCTTCGCCGAATACCGGCGCCATCTCGCCGAACAGGCCGCTTGCGTCGGCGACCTTCTCGAACTTCTCGAACAGCGCTTCCCAGAGGCACGCTTCAAAGTGGCCGTGTGCGGCAGCGGCGCGCGGCCCGTGGCCGAACAACTCGGCGTCGATTTCGTGCAGGAGGTCGTCGCGAACTCGATCGCGATCAAGCACCTGCACCCCGAGGCGCGCACGGCGATCGAACTCGGCGGCCAGGACGCCAAGGTCATCTTCTTCCACTTCGACGAGACGTCGAAGCAGCTCATCGCCTCCGACATGCGCATGAACGGCGTGTGCGCGGGCGGCACGGGCGCTTTCATCGACGAGATCGCGCAACTGCTGCAGATACCGGTCGAGGCCTTCAATGCGCATGCCGAACGCGCGACGCGCACGCACCAGGTCAGCGGCCGCTGCGGCGTGTTCGCGAAAACCGACATCCAGCCGCTGCTCAACCAGGGCATCGCGCGCGAGGAACTCGCGTTATCGACGCTCTACGCGGTCGCCCGGCAGACGATCGGCGGTCTCGCGCAGGGCACGACGATCAAGGCGCCTGTCGTCTTCGAGGGCGGCCCGCTGACCTTCAACCCGCGCCTCGTGCAAGCGTTCGCGGACCTGCTCGGCCTCGACGAGCATGACGTCATCGTGCCCGAGAAACCCGAGGTCACGGTCGCCTACGGCTGCGCCCTCGCCACCGAAACCCTGCTGCGCGAGCAGGCCGGCTGGCACAGCGCCGCCGAACTGATCGAGCGACTGCGGCGGCGCCGGGCGGTCGCCGACCCGGCCGCGCTCGACGCCGACAAGCCCTTCTTTGACAGCGACGCGGAGCGCGCCGACTTCTTCGCCCGCCAATTGCGCCCGGACGAGATACGCAACATCCCCGAAGGCCTCGACTCCCTCGACGTCTGGGTCGGCATCGACTCCGGTTCCACGACGAGCAAGTTCGTGTTCGTCGACGCCGACGAGACGCCCGTCTACTCCTACTACGCGAACAACCGCGGTGCGCCGCTCGAGGTGCTGAGCGAGGCGCTGATCGCCGCGCGCAACCACGCGGCGTCGCGCGGCACGCGTCTCAATATCCTCGGCGTCGGCACGACGGGCTACGGCGAGGAACTCGCGGCCGCGGCATTCCATGCCGACTACCACACGGTCGAGACCGTTGCCCATGCGCGCGCCGCGCTCAAGTACGAGCCCGACGCGACCTTCGTGCTCGACATCGGCGGCCAGGACATGAAGGCCATCTTCATCAACGAAGGCGTGATCACGGGCATTACGCTCAACGAAGCCTGCTCGAGCGGTTGCGGCGCCTTCATCGAGACCTTTGCACAGAGCCTCGGCGTGCGTGTCGAGGACATCGCCGGGCGCGCGTTTCGCGCCGCGGCGCCGGCGCAGCTCGGCAGCCGCTGCACCGTGTTCATGCGCAGCCGCGTGATCACCGAGCTCAAGAACGGCAAGTCCGCCGACGATATCCTGGCCGGCCTGTGCCGCAGCATTATCAAGAACGTGTTCACGAAGGTCATCCGCCTGCACAACCTCGAGGCACTCGGCGAGCGCATCGTCGTGCAGGGCGGCACCTTCCGCAACGATGCGATCCTGCGCGCGATGGAACTGCACACGGGCAGGAACGTCACCAGGGCACCCTATGCGGAGCTCATGGGCGCGATCGGCGTCGCGCTGCTGACGAAAGAGAAACACGCCGGCAAGCAGCCGAGTTCATTCATCGGCCTCGACCAGCTCGAGACGCTCGAGTACTCGGAGCAATCCGGCCTGCGCTGTCCGTTCTGCGCGAATCATTGCAACCGCACGGTCGTGCACTTCGCGGACGGCACGCATTACGTCCAGGGCAACCGTTGCGAACGCGGCGAGATCATCGGCGACCCGAACGATCGCGACGTGAAGCAACGGGCGATGGCGGCCACGCGCCGTATCATGAGCGTGCCGAACCTCGTCGAGGAGCGCGAGCGACTGGTGCTGAAGAACTACCCGGTCGAGCCGCTGTGCGATGAGCGCGGCATCACGGTCGGCATTCCGCGGGCGCTCGACACCTGGGCCAGGCTGCCCTTCTGGCGCGGGCTGTTCACGGCACTCGGGTTCCGCGTCAAGATCTCGGGCAGGAGCAGTTACGAGATGTTCGAGAGCGCGCTCTCGACGATTCCGTCCGACACAGTGTGTTTCCCCGCGAAGCTCGCACACGGTCACGTACTGTCGCTGGCGCAGACCGACGTGGACCGCATTTTTACGCCGATCATCGTCAACGGCCTGCCGCGCTACGACTGCCTCGACGAGGACTACCCCTGCGCCGTGCTGCACGGCTACGGGCTCGTACTAAAGAACAATACGCCGACCGGTATCGAGCACGACCGGCCGTCGTTCGTCTGGAAAACGCGGCGCATGCGCGAGAAACAGCTCGCCCGTTACTTCGGGGACACGTTCGGCATCGAGCCGCAACTCGTGACCGCGGCGCTCGAGCAGGCCGACAATTGCCAGCGTGAGTTCGAGCAGGCGTTGCGTGCCCGCGCGGCCGCGGTGCTCGCCGACCTCGAGGCGTC
>JBFJQO010000256.1:0-3611 GCA_041616535.1 Woeseiaceae bacterium
TCAGCCTGCACTGCCCGCTGACGGACGCGACGCGCGGGCTGTTCGGCGCGGATCAGTTCCGCAGGATGAAGTCGACGGCGATGCTGATCAATACCGCTCGCGGCGCGCTCGTCGATTCGGCGGCATTGGCCGAAGCGCTGCGGAACGGCGACATCGGTGGCGCGGCGATCGACGTGCTGCCCAAGGAACCGCCCGTGGACGGCGATCCGTTGCTCGACTACGAGGGCGATAACCTCTTGCTGACCCCGCATATCGCGTGGGCGACCCGCGAAGCCCGGCAAAACGCGGTCGACGAACTCACGGCTAACGTGCGCGCGTTTCTCGAAGGCCGCGAGCGGAACCGGGTCGTCTAGTCCACGCAACCGAAGATCAGGTGCCAATGATCTGGCGCGCCCACTGCACGATCTGGCGCACGCGCGGTGAGCCGATGTCGTAGGCCTCGTCGAACGAGACCCAGCGCCACTCGTGGTGCTCGGGCTCGCCGGTTTCGGGCGAAATCCCCATGACGACGCGCTCCTGATGCGTGGTCGCGATGAAATAGCGCGCGACTTTGCCGCGGCTGTATGGTCCGGTTTCGAAGTAACGGTCGCCCCATGCGAACTCGAGGTCGTGGACGCCGGTTTCCTCGCTCACCTCCCGGATCGCGGCCTGCAGCGGCTCCTCGCCGCGCTCGCGGATACCCTTCGGAAAGTCCCAGTGGTGGAAGGCGCGCAGCATCAGCGTGACCCAGCCGTCTTCCGAATTGCGGGCGACAACTACACCGCAGGACAGCTTCTGCTCGCTCACGCGGGCATCCCCCGCAACACGTCGACCGGTGCGGCGTTGACGGCTCCACGCGCCGCGAAGAACCCGCTGACACAGACGACGGCGACACCGGCCCCGACACCCGTGATCCAGATGAGCGGATTGAACGCGTAAGGCAGGTCGAAGAGCTGCACGGCGACAACGGCCGCGAGCACGGAAGCTCCCGCCGACGCGAGAATGCCGGCGGCGGCGCCGAGTGCGGCAAACTCCGCCATCACGCCCGCGAACACCGTGCGACGTCGCGCACCGAGAGCCCGCAGCATCGCGCTTTCGAACCGCCGTTCGTCGATGGTCGACTGGACCGCGGCGAACAGCACGGCAATGCCGGCCGCCAGCGTGAACAGGAACACTGCCTGCACGGCGAGGCTGGCCTTCTCGATGATGCTGCGTACCTGCTGCAGGATCGCGCCGAGATCAATGACGGAGATGCTCGGGTACGTGCGCATGAGATCGACGAGCATCGGCTTCTTGTCCTGCTCGATACGCATGCTGGAAATATAGGTTGTCGGCATACCGTCGAGCGAACCCGGCGACAACACAATGAAGAAATTCGGCTGGAACGAATCCCAGTTGACCTTGCGGATACTCGCAATCGTTGCCTCGACCTCACGCCCCGCGACGAAAAACCGCAGCACGTCGCCGATCGAGAGTCCCGCATTGGTCGCCGATTCCTCTTCGATCGAGATCAGGGGCGACCCGTCATAGTCGGCCGGCCACCACTCGCCCTCGAGTATTTCGTTACTCGAACTGAGCTCGGCCGTCCATGACAGGTTCGCTTCGCGGTTCGCGAGCCACTCGCCGTCGCGGTTCGGGTAGCTGCGCTCCTTCACCGACTCGCCATTGATCGTCAGCATACGGGCACGCACCAGCGGCGTGAACGTGGGCACGTCGAGGCCGTTGTCCGCGAACATCGCGCCAACCCCGTCGATCTCGTGCGGCTGGATGTTGATCAGGAAGTGATTCGGCGCGTCGTTATCGAGCGTCGCCCGCCAGCCCTGCAGCAGGTCCGTACGCACGAGCGTGAGCAGCAACAGAACCGTGATCCCGAGGCCGAACGCGACGACCTGCACGGCGCTGTCGCGGCCACGGCGAGCGACGTTGGCGAGTCCGTAACGCCAGGCGACACCAACACCAGAACGCGCACGCCCGATCGCGGCGACGAGGCCGCGGCCGACGAGATACAACGCGCCCGCGATTACGATGATGCCGCCGATCAGAATCATGAGCATGCGCGGGTCGCCGACGGAGCGGTACAGCAGGGCCGCAACTGCGGCCAGCGACAAGCCACCGACGAGCAGCCGCGACGGCGCCGGCGGCATTTCGTCGTGCCGGAGGACGCGCAGCGGCGGCGTGTTGCGCAACTGGATCATCGACGGCAACGCGAAACCAAGCATCAGGACGAGCGCGCTGCCGCTCGCCAGGGCGACAGGGCGTAAACCGGTGTCGGGCAGGTCGCCCTGCAGCAGGTCGGAAAGGATGCCCGCGAGGACCTCCTCGGCCACGTAACCGACGACGCTGCCCGTAATGACGCCGAGCAGGCCGAGCAATAGCAGCTGGACGAGCGCGACCGTTACGACGAAGCGCTGCGTTGCGCCTATGCTCTTCATGAGCGCGACGGTGTCCATGCGGCGGTGCGCGAAACGCCGCGCCGACATCGCCACGGCAACGGCGCTGAGTAACAGGCTGATGACCGCAGTCAGGGACAGGAAGCGCTGCGCCCGGTCCGCCGCGTTGTAGGCGCGCTCGCTGCTCTCTTCGGCGCTGCGCGTCCGGATCTCGTCGGGCAGCATGTCGTCGATGGCGTCGCTGAAGGCGGCGACGTCCTGCTCGTTACCCGCAACGAGCAGCGCATAGCGAACGCGGCTGCCCTCGCCGATCAGTCCGCTCGCCCCGATGTCTGCGATATTCAAGATGACGGTGGGCGCGAGGGATGCGAAACCGATCGACTGGTCCGGCCTGTACGTGAGCACGGCCGACACGGAGAGTTGCAGTTCACCGACGTCGAGCACGTCGCCGACGCCGGCCCCGACCCGGGCCAGTAGCGCACCATCGGCCCATACCTCGCCGGGCGCCGGGATGGCGTCGGTATCGCGTTGCTCACCGAACAATTCGTCGGCGACGCGCATCGTGCCGCGCAGCGGGTAGCCTTCGCTGACCACGAGAATCGTCGACAGCGCATTGTCGTCACCGTGAAAAACGACCGACGGAAACGACATCGTATCCACCGACCGCAGCCCGTACCCGGCCGCCATGTCCCGCCATTCGTCCGGCACGGGCGCCTGCGAACGCAGTCGCAGGTCCGCGGCGAGCACTTCATTGGCCTGGCGAGCGACCGCCTTGCCGATACGATCCGTGAGAAAGCCGACCGCCGTCAGTGCCGCGACGGCGAGACTGACCGCGGCGAGCAGCACCAGTACTTCGCCGGACCTGAGCTCGCGGCCGAAACTGCGCAACGCGAAGACGACGGCCTTCAAGTGCGGCTCCCCGTGTCGCGCACGAGCTCGCCGGCATCGAGTTCGAGCATCCGGTCACAGCGTTCGGCGAGCCCGAGATCGTGGGTGACGAGAATCAGCGTCGTCGACGAGTTGCGGTTGAGCTCGAACATGAGTTCCATGATGTTCGCGCCCGTGCGGCTGTCGAGGTTGCCGGTGGGCTCGTCGGCGAACAATACGGCCGGTTCGGTTGCGAACGCCCGGGCAATTGCGACGCGCTGCTTCTCGCCGCCGGAGAGTTGCGCCGGGTAATGGCTCCAGCGATCGGCGAGGCCGACCTTGTCGATGATTTCCCGCGCCGCCGCACGCGCATCA
>JBFJQO010000257.1:0-3609 GCA_041616535.1 Woeseiaceae bacterium
CGTCGGCGTTATCTCGCTCGGCGATCAGGCGGATACGGATGCGGCCGTTGCGGCGGCGAGAGCCGCGTTCGAGAGCTGGTCGGCGTCGTCGAATGACGAACGCCTTGCGCTGCTCGAGAAGATCCTCGACGTGTATCAGTCACGGATGGACGACATCGCCGAGGCAGTCAGCCTCGAGATGGGCGCGCCGAAAGAGTTCGTGCCGCCATCATCCTGATCGCGGGGGCCCGGCAGCGAGACCGAAAATCAGCCGCTTGTGACAGTCGTCGTGTGGTGACAGTTTGCAATCGCACGGGATCGGAGGACAATGGCAGGGACTGTTTAACGCGAGCATGAGCATGCAGACTTCGTTTGGGCAACGACGTGTCGGGCTTGGCATTGCCGCAGTGCTGCTGCTAGGCGCCTGCGAAATGATGCCGCCGATTCCGCCGGAGGAGCGCCTCCGGCAGCGTGGCGAGGATATCTTCTTTAACGAGACCTTCGCCGGCAACGGCCGCACGTGCGGCACCTGCCATCGCGCCGAAGACAACTTCGCGCTGTCACCGAACTTCATCGGGACGTTACCGGCCGACGATCCCCTGTTCGTCGCCGACACGAGTGCGGAACTCGGTCGGCGGTTCGAAAACAACCGACTGATTCGGGAGCTCGCGCTGATCCTGGAAAACCAGGACGGCTTCGATGACCTCGACAATAATTTCAACCTGCGCGGCATACCGCACACGCTGGCGTTGCGCACGACAATCGAAAGCGCTGCCGGTCCGCAGACCGGCTGGTCCGGTGACGGTGCGCCGGGTGACGGCTCGCTGCGCGCGTTCGCGGTCGGGGCCGTCATTCAGCATTTCACACGCACGACCAATCGCATTGCCGGCGTCGATTTTCGCCTGCCGACCGACGACGAGCTCGATGCCCTCGAGGCGTTTCAGCTGTCGCTCGGTCGCCAGGAAGAGCTATCGCTGCCGCTGCCGCTGACCGGTACGCTTGCGGCGCGCGGACAGGAGATCTTCATGGACCGCGCGTCGGGCAAGTGCAACGCCTGCCACTTCAACGCCGGCGCCAATGGCGACCCGGGCATCTTCGGGCCCACCGCCGGAAACCTGAATTTCAATACCGGCGTCGAGGCGCTGCCCGACCAGCCCGCGGATCTGACGGGCGAGCTCGTTCCCCCTGATGACGGCCTCGGTACGCCGGGCACCGGCGAGTTCAACACGCCGCCGGTCGTCGAGGCGGCAGACACCGGGCCGTTTTTTCACAACAATTCCGTCGATACCATCGAAGGCGCCGTAGCGTTTTACAACGGCGACGCGTTCAACAACTCGCCCGCCGGTCAGCTACTGGTCGGTGCCACCGGCAGCGGCATCAATCTCGACGCGACACAGGTACTGGCTGTCGCCGCTTTCCTGCGCGTCATCAACGCGCTGGAAAACATACGCTCCGGCGACGACTTGCTCGATCGCGCGTATCCCGAATTCCGCATCACCGAGGAACGTCAGGCGACGCTGATCCGACGCGCCGGATTCGAGATCGAGGACGCGATCACTGTGCTGGCCGGTTCGAATCTGCATCCGCCGGCCGCCAGCGATCTGCGCCGCGCCGCCGCGGCCGTCGGCGCCGCAATCGACGTTGACGGGGACGCGCGCGAAACCCGGGTCCGTGAGGCTCGCGACGCGCTCGAGGATGCACGCAGGAATATGGTGATGCCATGAAACTATTCGTACTTGGTCTGACAATAGCCGCGGCGCTCGCATGCGCGAACGTCACGGCGCAGCAGGCGACCGAAGTTTATATCCCGATCGGCGATTCGCCGGGCGTGTCGAAGGACAGGTCCTGGATAGGGGAAATTCGCAACGTCGACTACGACGCAATGCGTCTCGAGGTCGATACGTCCAGGGGCATGCGGCAAATAAGTGTCGACGCCGGGACACGCTTCTATCTGGATCGCTCGCGCTACCGCAAGAAAAACGCAATGGGCACGATGCGTGACTGCCGCATCGGTCGTCGCATCGAAGCCTATGTCGGCGAAGGTGGCAAGGCCTACTGGATAAAAATCGAGGCCGACTGATCCTTCGAAGTTCCTGATCGCATTGCAGCCGCGCGGATTGCGGCCTGCCTGCCGGACATCATCGACGAGTGCGGCGAAACCATCGCCGGCACGATCGGTTACGACAACGTTCCCTTGTCCGGTGTCCCGTGACCAGCCTGTTTCGCGCGCCGCTGGCGAGCTCCTGATTCGGTCCTCGGAGTCGGTCGCCGACTGGTCACGTCCGGTGCTCCGTTGGCCGTACCGTAGAACGGTCTGGCGTTCGCGAAAATACTCGAACGCGCGGCTATACTCGGGAACGGACGGGAGAAACGTATGCTGGACAAACGAAATTTCTATATCGGCGGTGAGTGGGTCGCGCCCGCCAAAGCCAGTGACTTCGACGTCATCGACCCGTCGACCGAGAACGTCGTCGGCGTTATCTCGCTCGGCGATCAGGCGGATACGGATGCGGCCGTTGCGGCGGCGAGAGCCGCGTTCGAGAGCTGGTCGGCGTCGTCGAATGACGAGCGCCTTGCGCTGCTCGAGAAGATCCTCGACGTGTATCAGTCACGGATGGACGACATCGCCGAGGCAATCAGCCTCGAGATGGGCGCGCCGATCGACATGGCGAGGAGCCAGCAGGCCGGCGCCGGCGCCTGGCATATAAAGGGCTTCATACGCACGCTCAAGGATTTCGAATTCGAACGGCCGCTCGGAAGCCACGCGCCCGAGGATCGTATCCTGTACGAGCCGGTCGGCGTATGCGCGCTGATCACGCCGTGGAACTGGCCGATGAACCAGATCACGCTGAAGGTGATACCGGCGCTCGCGGCAGGCTGCACGATGGTATTGAAGCCGTCGGAGATCGCCCCGCTGTCCGGGATGGTGTTCGCCGAGATCATGCACGAGGCGGGGACACCGGCCGGCGTCTTCAATCTGCTGAACGGCGACGGGGCCGGCGTCGGCACCCAGCTCAGCGTCCACCCAGGCGTCGACATGGTCTCGTTCACGGGTTCGACGCGCGCCGGTGCGCTGATCTCGAAGAACGCGGCGGACACGTACAAGCGCGTCCATCTGGAACTGGGCGGCAAGGCCGCCAATATCGTCTTCAGCGACGCCGATGAGAAGGCCGTCAAACGCAGCGTCCTGCGCTGCTTCAACAACACCGGCCAGTCGTGCAACGCGCCGACCCGCATGCTGGTGCAGCGCGACATCTACGAGAAGAGCGTCGCGACCGCTGCGGCAATCGCGGACGGCTGTCAGGTCGGTCCGGCATCGGACGCGGGCCGGCACTTAGGGCCCGTCGTCAGCCGCACGCAGTTCGACAAGATACAGGGCTACATCCAGGCCGGCATCGACGAGGGGGCGCGGCTGGTCGCGGGCGGAACGGGCATGCCCGAAGGACTCGAGGCCGGCTACTACGTCAGGCCGACCGTGTTCGCCGACGTGTCGAACGACATGAAGATCGCCCGCGAGGAGATCTTCGGCCCCGTGCTGTCCATCATCCCCTTCGACACCGAGGAAGAGGCGATCCGTATCGCGAACGACACGCCCTACGGCCTGACGAACTACATTCAGAGCACGGACGC
>JBFJQO010000258.1:0-3572 GCA_041616535.1 Woeseiaceae bacterium
CTCGTCACGTCGATGGTCACGCGCACGCCCCTGATTCTCGACGTCATCCGGGACCGCAATACGCTGTACCGCGAGATCGCGGACGACATGATCGAGAATTCCTACACGCTCAAGGTCATCAACCAGGACAACGACGAGCGCAGCTTCGCGATCGACGTGCGCGGTGTCGAGGGCATCGAGCTCGACGGCGCGGGCGAGAGCGTGGTCGTCGAGGGCGGCGGTGTGTTGTCGCTGCCGGTTCGCGTTCGCGTCCATCGCGACATTGCCTATGGCATCATGAACATCGAGTTCATTGTCTCGGCCCTCGATGATGATAGCGTCTCCGTCACGGAGGACAGTCGCTTCCTCGGCCCGACGCCATAGCCCGCCGACAACGTGAAACGCGAAGACACAAAACCCTGGTACCGGCAGTTCTGGCCGTGGTTCATCATCGCCCTGCCCGCCTCGTCGGTCGTGGCCGGCCTGACGACCGTCTGGATCTCGATGCAAACCACCGACTCGCTCGTCGTGCACGCCGAGGACGGCGTGCGAAAGGCGGCCGATCGACGCATCCTGGCGCAGCGGCTCGCCGCGGATCTCGGCCTGGCAGCACTCGTCGACATTGACCCCCAGTCCGGCAGCGTCGCGGCCGTCATGCGCACGGGCCGGCTCGACGAGGTACCGGCATCGCTCGAATTCGAATTGTCGCACCCCGCTTTCGCCGACCGCGACCAGGTCATCACGTTGAACAAAGCCCTGCCCGATGCCGAGGGCAACCCGGTCTGGGTCGGTCATTTCGTCGCGGTCCCCGAGGGACGCTTTTACGCCGTGCTCAGGTCGGGGGAGACGTGGCGGCTGTCGGCCGAGTGGCAGGGCGAGTCCAGCCTGATGTTGCGGCCCGGCGGCGATGAGCCACGCTGACAGCTGCTTCCACTGCGCACTGCCCGTCCCGGCAGGCTGCGACCTGACCGTCGATATCGACGGACAGCGGCAAGCGGTCTGCTGCCCGGGTTGCAAGGCCGTAGCCGAGCTGATCCGCGACACCGGGATGACGCGCTACTACGCGCTGCGCGACGCCCCGGAACCCGGCGTCGGCCGTCCGCCGGAGGACGCCGCCGAGTGGCGCGTGTTCGACGGGCCCGAGATGCTGGATGCGTTCACGGAGCGGCACGACGACGCCCGCGAAGCCACGATCTACGTCGGCGGCATGTACTGCTCGGCCTGCAGCTGGCTGATCGAGACGACGCTCGGCCGGCAGCCCGGCATCCATTCGGCCGAGGTGAACCCGATTACGCATCGCCTGCGCCTGCGCTTCGACGGCAACCGCGCGAAACTCTCGGGCTTCCTGACGACGCTCGCGAACCTGGGTTACCAGCCACAGCCGCTCTCGCCCGAGAGCTCGACGCGACCCGAAGTCGCCGAGCAGCGCACCGCGCTCAAGCGCCTGCTCGTGGCGTCGCTCGGCATGATGCAGGTCATGATGTTCGCCGTGGGCCTCTACTCGATGGACTACCAGGGCATCGACCCCGACATGCAGCATTTCCTGCGGCTCGTGAGTTTTTTCGTTACGACGCCAGTCGTCTTCTATGCCGCCCGACCGTTTTTCACGAGCGCCTGGCGCGGCGTCGTCGGCCGCAAACCCGGCATGGACCTGCCCGTATCGATCGCCGTCGGCGCGGCCTATGCCGCCTCGGTCTATGCCACGTTCACGCGCGGCGAGGCTGTCTGGTTCGACTCGGTGACGATGTTCGTCTTTTTCCTGACGCTCGGGCGTTTTCTCGAAATGCGCGCGCGGCATCGCTCGATCGACCGCAGCGCAGCCCTGTCGTCGCTGCTGCCGAACACCGCAACGCGCATCGAGGCGGGCGGACACGCCATCGTTGCCGTCAGCCAGCTCGAGCGCGGCGACCGGCTGCTGCTGCGCGCCGGCGAGTCGATCCCGGCCGACGGCGAAGTCGCGGCCGGCACAACCAGCGTCGACGAAGCCTTGCTCACGGGCGAGGGACGGCCACAAGCGAAGTCGGTCGGCGATGATCTCGCGGCGGGCAGCGTCAATATCGACGGCATGATCGAGATGATCGTCACGAGCACGGGCACCGACACGACCCTCGGCACGATCAGCCGGCTGAGTGAACGCGCGCGCTATGCACGCCCGGCCTTCGTCACGCTGGCCGATCACATCGCGAGCTACATCGTCGTCGCCCTGCTCGCCGTGGCCGCTGCCGTGGCCGTCTTCTGGACCTACGCCGACCCCGACCGCGCCTTCGTCATCACGCTGTCGGTGCTCGTCGTCACGTGTCCGTGCGCCCTCGCTCTCGCCACACCGGCCGCCTTCGCGGCGGCCGGCAGCCGCATGTCCCAATTGCGCTTGCTGGTCACGAATGGCAACGCGATCGAATCGCTGTCGCGTGCCACGTTCGCGATCTTCGACAAGACTGGCACATTGACGATGGGCACGCCCCGGATCACGGCCGTATTCGTCATCGACAACGCGTTCAGCGAAAAGGACTGCCGGCTCGTCGCGGCCGCACTCGAACACGCGTCGACGCACCCGCTCGCCAGGGCGTTCGCGCTGCCGGATGCGTTGCCGGCCGTGCGCGATGAGAAAATTCATGTCGGACAGGGTGTCAGCGGCACGATCGAAGGGCGCGAGTGGCGCATCGGCAGCTCCGCTTTCGTCGGCGGCGGCGTCGTCCCCGAAGACGCCGTTTCCACGCACGTCTTTCTCGGCGTCGACGGTAATGTCGTCGCCTGGTTTGACCTGGAGGACGAACTCCGGCCCGACGCGCGCGCGACGCTCGATGCCGTGCGCGGACTCGGACTGAGCGTGGCGCTCGTCAGTGGCGATAACCGCGTCGCGGTCGAGACCGTCGCCGCGCGGCTCGGCATCGAAGACCGCCACGCCGCGTGCCGCCCCGAAGACAAGCTGCGCATCATCGAAGCCGCGCAGCGGCGCGGCGAGCGTGTTGTCATGATCGGCGACGGCATCAACGACGCACCCGTGCTGGCCGGCGCGGATACGTCCATCGCGCCGTCACACGGCGCGCTGCTCGCGCAGACGAATGCCGATGTCATCATGATCGGCGACTCGCTGTCGCCCGTCACGACGGCGATCGAGATGGCGCGCAAGACGATGCGCATCGTGCGCCAGAACCTCGCCTGGGCAATCGTCTACAATACGCTGGCGTTGCCGTTGGCGGCCGCCGGCTTCGTGCCGCCGTGGGCGGCCGCGATCGGCATGAGCGCGAGTTCGCTGATCGTCGTGCTCAACGCACTGCGCCTCAACCGCTTCGAATGACATGAACATTCTCTACGTCCTGATCCCGCTCGCACTGTTGCTGCTCGGCCTCGCCGTGTGGGCCTTTTTCTGGGCCGTGGGCAGCGGCCAGTTCGACGATCTCGACACGCCCGCGATGCGCGTCGTCATGGATGACGACAGCAAGCCGGAAGAGGACGAGCCGTCGTGACCGACGCCTGGCCGCTCGTCACCGCGGCGTTCGTGACCGGCGTGCTCGGCAGCGCGCACTGCTTCGGCATGTGCGCAGGCATTTCGGGGCTGTTCGCGGTCAACGCCAATTCACGGTCGCTACAGC
>JBFJQO010000259.1:0-3531 GCA_041616535.1 Woeseiaceae bacterium
CGCAGGCCGAGCGCCTGCAACAGGCGACCCTCGATCGTCGGCGTCATCATGTGTTCCCCGTGGCCGAGTGGAATCGCGATATCGGCAAACGCGAGGGACGCGAATTCGGCGGGCACGAAGTGCTCCCTCGGCAGCTCCTTGAGCATGGCGAGGACGTCCTCGTCGTAAACGTTCCAGCCTCGAACCTGCTGATTGACCATCTGCAGGCGCGCGTAGTCGGTGTTCATTCGGGTGATACCTGTAACCTTATGAGATCAGGGCAAAAAATACTCAGTCACGGCCCCGCGCTTCTGTGCGGATCGATGGCCCGTTCGGAATTATGGTGAATCGCCGCGGTCGGCTTTGTTCGCTGGGATATGCTTACCGCAGAGATGCGTTTCGAGCCCCAATAATAACAAATGATCCTCAACATACTGATACCGCATTAACCGGGGCCTGAATGACGCCGACAATCACGATCATCACACTTGCAGCTTTGGCCCTGGTGGCCACAGTGGTGAGCGTGTACCTGTGGCGGTCTCGGCGCAGGCTGCGTGATCGCATCACGCGACTCAACCAGGAGACACTGGAGGCATCGCGCAATGCCTCGGTGGGTCAGCGCCTGACGATCCCGGACGACCTCGAGACCGCCCAGATCGCGCATACCGTGAACCGGCTTTTCGACGCGCTCGGCGAACGCGACGAGAAGATCCTCGGGCGCGATCGCCTGTTCCAGGATTTCGCGGAGACCTTGCCCGAGATCGTCATCATCCACGACGAGAAAATCCTGCTTGTGAATGAGTCTGCGGCGAGCCTCGTGGGGCTCGAGCCCGCGCAGCTCATCGGGCGTGACGTCGCGGACCTGGTCAAGCCCGCGTATCGCGCCCTGTTTCGCAAGACCGTCACCAAGCGCCTGGCCGGCGAGACCGCGCCACGGCGCATCGAGATGCAGCTGATCAACGGCAACCAGTCCGGCTTGTGGGTGGAGGCGCAGAGTTCGACCATCGATTTCCTCGGCCATCCCGCGATCCTCACGATCGCCCGCGACATCAGCCATCGCAAGAGCCTCGAGGTGTCGCTGTCCCGCAGCAAGCGGCAGGCGCAGTACACGCTGGAGTCGATCTCCGAGGGCGTCATCACGACGGACAACGACGGCCGCATCGACTACATGAATCTCGCCGCGGAATCCCTGATCGGCACCAATCGAGACGACGCGGCGGGCCACCGCATCGGCGAATTGTTCACGCTCGTGGACGACGCGGACCGGCGACCTCTCGGCGATCCGGTCGAACGTTGCCTGGCCATGCGGCGGCGCGTCAACATGGGACGGCGTGCCGTGCTCGTCACGGCCGACGGCGAACACGAACATTCGGTCGAGTTGACCGCTTCCCCGGTGCGCGGACCGAGCAACAGCATTTCGGGCGCGGTCGTCGTCTTCCATGACGTCAGCGAGTTGCGCGGACTGACTCGCAAGATGTCCTATCAGGCAACGCACGACCCGCTGACCGGGCTCGTCAATCGTCGCGAGTTCGAGCGGCGGCTCGACGAGGCCATGGACTCGGCGCACGCCGAGGAATCGGTGCACATGCTGTTCTACATGGACCTCGACCGATTCAAGGCCGTCAACGACAGCTGTGGCCACATCGCGGGCGACAACATGCTGCGCGAAGTCGCGGCACTCATCAAGGATGAAGTTCGTGATTCGGACTTCGTCGGCCGCCTCGGTGGCGACGAATTCGGTGCCATCCTGATCGGGTGCCCGATCGACAAGGCGCGGCAGATCGCGACGGACATCTGCAATGCCATCGCCGACTACCGTTTCGTCTGGAAGGACAAGATCTTCAACATTGGCATCTCCATCGGACTCGTCGAGATCTCACACGCGAGCGGTACGCTGCAGGACGTCATGAGCGCGGCGGATTCGGCCTGCTACATGGCCAAGCAGCAGGGCAGGGGCCAGGTGCACGTGTACTCTGCGCGGGACGAAGCCGTAGCGCGCGAACGCGGCGACATTCAGTGGCTGCGCCGGTTGCAGACCGCGTTGCACGAGGACAGTTTCGAGCTGGCCGTGCAGCCGATCATTGCGATGCAGGGCAAAGCGGAGTCGGGTCCGGCCGTCGAGGTCCTGATCCGGCTGCCCGACGGCCGTGGGCGCTCGACCGAAACGGCCGAATTCCTGCGTCCCGCCGAGCGCTACCAGATGATGCCGCAGATCGACCGCTGGGTGATCAACGCGACGCTCGGTGCGATCTCGAGTGGCGAGATAAAGCTCCCGGCGCACCGTAGCTGCGCGATCAACCTGGCCGGACAAACGCTGGGTGACGAGGGTATCCTCGGTTTCGTCGTGGATGCGCTCGACCGCAGCGGTGTCGCGCCATCATCGATCTGTTTCGAGGTGACCGAGGGTGCCATCCTGTCGAACGTGCAGCACGCCCAGCGGTTCATCGAGGTATTGCACGGCATCGGCTGCGAGTTCTCGCTCGACGATTTCGGCAGTGGACTCGGTTCGTTCTCGAGCCTCAAGCACCTGCCGATCGACTATCTCAAGATCGACGGAACCTACACGCGCAACCTGCAGACCGATCTCGTCAACCAGGAGATGGTGAATGCGATGATCAAGCTGGCGCGCACGATGGAATTCCGGATCGTCGCCGAGCAGGTCGAGCACCAGGAAGATTTCGACTGGCTACGGGACGTGGGCGTGGATTTCGTTCAGGGTCATTTTATCGAGGCGCCTGCGACGCTCGGGACCAGCGGGACCGGGACCTACCGCATTATCAATCCGTAGAATCGTGGCGATCCATGGGCGTCTGGCGCGCGCTCCAGATCGCGACCGCGATCGCGATGCCGAACGCCGGGCCGAGGCCCGTGCCGATGGCGACGTTGCCGAAAGCTGCTCCGAAACCGGCGCCGACGGCGGCGCCGAGCGCAACGCCGACACCGATGAATGCTGCAAGACTGTGCGAGTCGTCGTGGTGCTCCGCCATCGTTGACTCCTTGCCGTTAGACCGAATCTCAAAGTGATACCTTAAAATAGCACGCCTTCGTAAACTTCGCAGGCGCGTAACATAAGGCCGCGACAAAAAGAGAACCCGATGCCCGGACTGTGGTCCAATTCCGGGATCACTTCGCACCTGACTCATAGGGGGCACACATGAAAAGACTGAAATGGACCTTCACTGCCGGCACGGCGCTGGCTGTGACGACGATGTTCCCGGCGCTCGCGTCGGCCGACAGCGGCTTGTATCTCGGCGCCGGTATCGGTAATGCGGCCGTCGAGGTCGATCTCGGACTGTCCGAGATTCCGACCTTGCCGGAGTTCGACGAGAACGACGCCGGGTACAAGATTTTCGGCGGCTACACGTGGCAGCTGCCGGCGATCAGCCTCGGCATCGAAGGCGCCTACAACGACTTCGGCAAGCCGAGTGTCGACATTCAGGGGATCAGTCTCGCCGTCGAGCCGAGCGGTATCAGCGTCTTCGGCGTCGCGGCGCTCGGTCTCGGTCCGATCGAGCTCTTCGGCAAAGCGGGAGTTCTCGCCTGGGATGCCGA
>JBFJQO010000260.1:0-3516 GCA_041616535.1 Woeseiaceae bacterium
AGAACCTCGATTCGTTGCGCTGTGTTTCGACGATGGCCTGGCCCGCGACCGAGTCGAGGAATCCGCTCTCGGGCGGCGGGACCGGTATCGATCTGAGGCGCTCCCGCAACTCGCGGCGCTTAGCGAGCGCGGCGTTACAGTCGCGGCAGGATTCGGCGTGCGTTTCGAACGGCACACGGCCGGGCGCGTCGAGTTCGTCGTCCAGGTAAGGGTCGATACCGCTATGAAACTGATCGCAATTCATCGTTTTCTTTGCCTCTACCTGAACTACACGCATCCCGCGCCCGAACGGGTCCATCGATCTGCAATAATTCCTGCAGGCGCTCCCGGGCCCGCTGCCGGCGCGATTTCAGCGTGCCGTGTGCAACGCCCGTGATTGAGGCGATTTCGGTGAGCGTGTAACCCTCGATATCGTGCAAACTGATGATGATGCGGTGATCCTCGTTGAGTTGTGCAACGGCGGCCTGGATACGCTGCAGGGTCAGCTCGCCGCCAGCCTGCTGCTCGGCATCCGGCGACTCGGACCGCGCGAGATCCGGGTTCTCGGCGTATTCGGAATTGTCGACGAGATACAGCCGGCGCGTCGTCGTGCGCCGCCGGCTATCGACGAACTGGTTGAACAGGACCCGTCCCAGCCAGGTGCCCGGGTCGTCGATATCGGCCAGCCGATCCACTTGCGGGTACAGCTTGAGCATCACTTCCTGCACGAGGTCCTGGGCGTCATCGCGCTCGCCCGTCAGGCGGAAAGCGAGGCGATAGAGCCGGTCCAGATGCGGACGCACGAATGCCGTGAAGGCTTGCTGTTTGCTTTTCGAGTTAAGCGGCATACTGTAGAAATGCCCTTTGGGGCGGGGCCGGGATTGGTCACATTATTCCCTTTATCACGACATTACTGCCAAAAAGGTTTCCCCAAAGCGTGATCCAGTGCACATTTCTTCGGGTTTCGCGGTGTATCTTTTTGCCAACTGTATGAAACACAGGTGAGGTTTCCTTGCAGGTCCTTCCACACAGAGCCGTCGCCGTCGCCGTATTCATGCTGATCGTCACCGCCTACGCAGCGATGGCGTTTTACTTCCCGGTTGCCTACATCTGGGCCACGTACGAAGACCTGGTCGGCGAATGGGCGCAGACCTACTTTTTTCTCGCTGCCGCCGTCCTGGCGGCCCTGGCGGCCATCCAGGCGAGCCGGTACCGCTGGTTCTTCGCGGTCCTGACGCTGGCCTGCTGCTACGTCGTGCTCGAGGAGATTTCCTGGGGTCAACGAATAATCGGGTTCGAAACGCCGGACTATCTGAAAGCTCGCAATCTCCAGGGCGAGGCCAACCTCCACAACCTGTTTACGGGACCGCACAAGACGGTGCTGAAGGACCTGATCAGTATCTTCCTGGCGCTGGGCCTCGTCGCTTACGGGCTCGTTTACCCTCTCATGCTTGCGGCTCGATGGCGGCTCGCGCACTGGGCGGACAACATCGGCGTCGCCGCGCCGCCGCTCTACCTCTGGCCATTTTTCACGCTGGCAGGTTTGTTCGAGCTCAAACCACTGAGCTTTAACGAAGCCGAGATCGCGGAGCTGCTCATCGCCGCCGCGCTCGCAATGACGTCCCTGCACTACCTGTTCGGTTTTCGCCGCAAGCGTGCCAATCCCGCCTCCCCGCTCTCCCGCAGCGACTCATTCGTGTTCGGACGCTGGCTGGTTGTGCTGGTGGTAGCGGTGGTGACGATCGCCGGGGTGACGACGGTCACTTTCTACTCCGTGCCGGAGAACCGGGTCCGGATCGACAGCCGGATCGAAAATGGCATCGAGAAGTTTGCGGGGCGTTATGAACGGAAGAACCGGTGTGACATTGCGAACGAACTGTATGGCATGTTGCTGGTGAAAGAGCCGGATCGCGTCTACATCATGCGCAAGATGGCGGCATGCTATCGGGAACTCGGGGGTTCCGCGGAGTTCGATGAAATCATGTCCCGGGCAATCGTCCGGGACCTCGACAAGTACAAAGAAGAACCGTGGCGTGCTTCGGTAAACCAGTCCCTCGTCCGTAGCTATCGGCTTGTCGGCGACACCGAACGCGCTGACGCCCATCTCGCCGAGGCATTGGCAATCGGCATGTCACGTATCAGCGACCACCCCCGGAGCGCCAGCGCGGCATATTCCTATGGCCGGACCCTGCAATTGGCCGGACGAAAGCAAGAGGCGTTCGAACAGTTCTCGCGTGCCTATGAACTGCAACCGACGTCGTCGCGCTACCGCAAGGCCTACTTCGCTTCGCGCGCCGCTTTGCGGTGACCAGCCCGGCGGAGTGAGCGTCTTAAGGAGGAGCGATCAAATGGCCCATAAAAGCGAATTCTGGAACAAGCGCGCGGACAAATACTCGCAGCGACCCGTCTCGGACGAAGCCACGTACCAGGCGAAGCTGGAGAAAACGCGCGAGTATTTTCGCCCGGACATGGACGTGCTCGAGATCGGCTGCGGCACGGGCTCGACGGCCCTCGCCCACGCCCCGTTCGTGAAGCATATCCTCGCCACCGACTACTCCGAGCGGATGATCGAGATCGCTCAGGGCAAGGCGCAGGCCGCCGGCATCGACAACGTGACCTTCGCAGTGCAGTCGGCGGACGGACTGGCCGTTCCCGATGCCAGCCTCGACGCCGTCATGGCGCACAACCTGCTGCACCTGCTCGAGGACAAGGAGCGCGTGATGGCCGACGTCCACAGGGCGCTCAAGCCCGGTGGCGTCTTCGTGACCAGCACGGCCTGCATCGCCGACCTGATGTTCCTCTTCCGGCTCATCGTGCCCGTCGGCCGCGCCCTGCGGCTGTTTCCGCTCGTGCAGGTCTTTTCCGCCGCCGACTTGAAGGAGAGCTTCGCGAAAGCGGGTTTCGAGATCGAGCACGAGTGGCAACCGAAGAGGAATGCGGCCCTGTTTCTTATCTGCCGGAAACGATAGCCCGGTCAGGGCATCCAGGCGTACCCGATCTTCATGAACCAGGTCCGGTCCGAGGCCGTCAGGCCGCTGAGATTGTCGTCGTCGATCAGGGCATCGGAATAACCGAGAAAGAACACGGTCTGCGGGTTGATCTTGTACGAGTACAGGAGCTGCCGACCGAGGTCGCGGCTGCGCCGGTCCACGGCGTCGACATAAGAATCGGGGTTCCGCTCGATGTCCTGGAGTTGCGCCGTGAGCCGCAGGAACGAGCGCACGCTGAACTGCCAGGTCAGGCGCACATCGTGCACCGCCGCGTCGAAGATCCTCGCGCCGTCCTTGCGGTCGAGTTGCACGAACACGCCATCGTAACGGAGCAGCAGGTGCCGCCCGATGTTCCAGCGAAAGAACGGGTCCACGCGAACCTCGTCGCCGAGCCGCGTATTGTCGAAGTCGACCTGGTCGCCTATCCGTGACCAGAACCCCACCAGGAGGCCGCCACGCGGCTGGAATTCCGCGAACAGGCTCAGCTTGTTCTCCTCGAACAGCACGTCATCGTGCAACAGGTCGCGCTTGAGTCCGCCGAACTCGA
>JBFJQO010000261.1:0-3513 GCA_041616535.1 Woeseiaceae bacterium
AACCGTGGACGAGGCCATGCGCTGCGGCAGGTTCCTGAGGTTGAGGAGGGTGACGGCAATGATTTGTCGAATCGTTTTCATGGGCCTAGCCTGGATAGTGCGCGAGGGATCGCGCGGGATGGTGTTCTGTAGCGGATGCAGCGCGCCGTTGTGGAGCGTAAGTGGTAGCCGTTGCTACCACTTACGCGAACGACAAGCGATGCGCCGCTACAGGACGACAGGTCCGCGATAGGCGCCACTCAGCGGACAAAGTGTCACCGGGCGCGGCTGTCAATTCTTCCTCGAGTTCCATGCGAATGCCTCCGACTGGCGCCGCCCTCGTGCAATATCCAGGCTAGGAATACGGCCGCCGAAACCGGGCATTTCACATCGATTGCCGCGGCGGGGGGCTCAGAAGTACCAGGCGATCTGCGCATACAGCGCGGCGTCGCTCGACAAATACCGACCCGGTATAGCGGTGTCGATGCCGCCGAATTCGCTGCCGTTGGCGCCGAAGGGAACATTGAGACTGCCTGTCAGCGTCATGTTGTCCGACAGGCTGTACCTGGACGTCAGCTGCAGCAACGCACTCGGGTCGCCGAGATTTGCGAGCAGCACCGGCGCCACGTTCCACAGGGGCGTCATTTCGACCGTCACGCTGCCCGCGAGATAATGCCGGCCCAGTGTGAACGACTGTCCCCGCGCGAGGCGCGAGAGGAGATCCACCCTGACGCCGATATCGGCGGGACCGTAGCGATTCCCCGGGCGGCCGAAGCCGTTGTAGTAATACTCGAGAACACCTGTTGCGTTTCTGCCGGCCAGGATCCACGAATAGCTCACATTGGCGACCAATTCCGCATACGTATCGATGCGCGTGTCCGTCACGACCAGGTCGGCCGACCACTGCGCCCCGCCGACTCCGCGACGCAATCCGAAACCCAACACCGTATTGTCGTACGACTCGCCCACGAGAACGTCGTATTCGAACTCGTCGTAAAAGCCGTGATACTTGGCCGCGGTTGTCGCCTGGTCCGAATCGACGTCACCCGTCAGCGGACTGCGCCGAAAAACGACAGCCAACTGTAAATCCTCTCCGTTGTCGCGCAGAAACTGCGCGTACAGCATGTCATCACCGGCCTTGTATTCGGTGTCGATCGCGGCCGGGTCGAACGGGTTGACGAGATCCATCGGCGCATAGATTAACCCGTTGCCCCACGTGAGCGCCTGGCGGCCGAAACGAATCACCGCCGAGTCGCTCGCGTAGCCCGCCCACAGGCGATCGAGGCGTTGCAGTACGACGTCGTCTGTCGAATCGCTGATGGTCTTGGTGAAATCGAACAGGCGCCGCCGGTCGCTCGGCAACCGGCCCGCCAGCACGGGAATCCCCGACGGCAGGCCCGCGGCCGACGAGCCACCATCGATGTGCTGCGCCAGCAGCTGATAGGCCGCGTCGAAGGTCCATCTTTCGTGGCGCCAGTTCAGGTCGAGGCGCAGGTCCGCCTGCAGCAGCAGCGAATCCGACCCGAGCAGGTCACGGATCAGGCTATCCCGCGGAAAGGTCTGCGCGGTCAGGTCGAGCTTCGTGTGCCCGCCGAATTCCAGCGCCGTGTCGGCCGCCGCGACCGATGCCGAAAGCAGCAACAGGACCGCGACGATATCAAGCCGCATGCTGCTCGATATCGTCGACGATGCGGCCGTCCAGCATGCGAACGAGGCGCGGCACGTGCGCCATGACCCGTTGGTCGTGCGTTGCGATGACAAAGGTCGTCTCGTGCTTCGTGTTGAGCTCCTCGAACAGATCCATGAGTCCGTCCGAGGTTTTCGAGTCGAGATTCGCGGTCGGTTCGTCGGCGAGGACGAGCGTCGGACGGGAAACGATCGCGCGCGCAACGGCGACACGCTGCTGCTGGCCGCCCGACATCTGCGCCGGGCGGCGGTCCTCGAGCCCGGCGAGGCCGACCTCCTCCAACAACTCGGTGGAACGCTCGCGCCGCTCGGCGGCTTTGCGGCCCTGCACCTGCATGACGAACTCGACGTTTTCTCGAGCAGTCAACACCGGTATCAGGTTATAGGCCTGGAACACGAAGCCGATCTTTCGCAGCCTGAGATCCGCAAGCTCGCTCTTGCCCATCGTGTCGATGCGCTGGTCTTCGATCCAGACTTCGCCGCTGTCGGGCCGGTCGAGGCCGCCGATTGCATTCAGAAGCGTCGTCTTGCCGCCGCCGGACGGCGATGACAGGCATACGAATCCGCCCGCCTCGATCTCGATGCTCAAATGATCGAGCGCCCTGATCTCCTGGTTGCCCTGCAGGTAGGTCTTGCACACGTCGATACACCGTACGGCTGCCATCAGTCGACCCTCGTAATCGCTTCGATCGGCTCCAGTCGCGAGGCCCGCCACGCCGGCGACAGGCTTGCGAAAAAACCGAGTATCAATACGACGACGTTTGCCAGAACGACGTCCTCCATGCGCAGCTGTGGATACAGCACGCTCGCCGCGCCCATCATGGCCATGCCCTCGGCGACGATCGACAGGTCGATGCCGGACCTGAGCGGTTCGATACTGGCAACGGCCAGCACGTTCCCGATCGCGAGGCCGATGACCAGCAGCAGCATGGACTCGATCAGAATCTGGCCGCGGATGCTCGACGGCTTCATGCCCAGCGCCATCATCAGGCCGATCTCGCGCACGCGCTCGAAGACGGCCATGACGAGCGTATTGACGAGGCCGAAAGACAGCGCGAGAAAGATCACGACGACCCAGACCAGTACGAAGCCGTCCATGACGCGCAGCATCGTCCCCAGGTAAGTATCGAGCTCAAACCAGCGGTTCACGATGACATCGTCGTCGACGAGTTCTTCGACTTTGCGATACAGCCCGTCGACGTCGCGATAGTCGTCGCCCAGCACGACGATTTCCGTGACGCGCTGGCCGATCTTCAGGAGTTTCTGTACCGTCTGCTTGCCCGCGAAGACGTAGTTCTCCTCGAAACTCGGCATGTTCGCGTCGAAGACGCCGGCGACCCGGAACCCGCGCTCGGCAATGTCGTTGTTCGGGTCCTGGCTCATGATCACGACGCGCTTGCCGACGTCCGTCTCGAGCGTATTCGCGAGCTTGCGGCCGATGACGATGCCGGTGTCCGAAACGCCGTCGAGAAAACGCCCCTCCACGCGGTCGTCGACAATGAAGGTCAGACCGCGCTCGCGGTCCGGGTCGATGCCGAGCAGGGTCACGCCGCGTGCCTCTCGTTCGCTCGCGATCACGGCAGGGACCTTGACGCGCGAGGCCCATTGGCGGAATCCCGCGGCGCCGAACCGGGCGCTGATTTCGGTGTCGGGCGTTGCAATCAGGTTGTTGACGTTCGGGTCGTCGCGATAAGCGGGGTGATGAACCTGCACGTGGCCCGGCAGCGCGCTGATGCCGTCGTTGACCATGTCGTTGACCATGCCCTGCGTCAGCGCCGTCATGAAGATCATTGCCCAGACGCCGACCGATATCGCGGCGAGCATGATGAACGTGCGGCGATGATTGCG
>JBFJQO010000262.1:0-3506 GCA_041616535.1 Woeseiaceae bacterium
CAACGGTAAGTACGTCACGGCGGTCGGCGTCGGTGCAGACGGCAACGGCACGGACGGCATCATCGAGGTTACGTACGGCGCGGACGCTCACGCGATCATCCAGGGCGACACGCTCACGCTCTCGCCGGTCCAGCAGACGGGCTCGGTCGAGTGGGTTTGCAGCAGCCCCGACATCGCGGACAAGCATCTGCCGGCGGCTTGCCGTTAAGATTCGACTTAGAGCTTTTCGCTTTAGCATCGAAAACGAAAAGCCCCGGCTCGCCGGGGCTTTTTTTTCACCGTCCGATGGGAAGCCTGGCGGCGATTGTGATCCGGATCAGACGCCCGCCACCGCCGTTCCCGAGCGCTCGTGACGGCTTGGCGAGTTGCGATAGACTTGGCGGCGCACAAGGAAAGAGCGTTAGTATGAATACCAGGCAAGGCGGTTTCACGCTGATCGAATTGATGATCGTCATCGCGATCATCGGCATACTCGCTTCCCTCGCCATTTCGGCCTACCAGACCTACACGGTCCGGGCCCAGGTGACCGAAGGCATCAACATGGCGGTCGGCGCCAAGGTCCCGGTCGCCGATGCTTACAACATGGACGGCGAACCGCCGGCGGGACGCACCGAGGCGGGCATGTCGCCGAACGCGACCGATACGACGGGCAAGTACGTGTCCCAGGTCGATATTTTCGAAGGCCGTGTCGACGTGACCTTCGGCAACGACGCCCACGCCGAGATATTCGGCCGAACCCTCTCGTTCACGCCCTACATGTCGAACTCGGGCGCCGTTGCGTGGCGCTGCGGTTTCGCGCCGGCCCCGCAGAACACCAATCCGATGACTGGCGGCGGCGTCACGAGCGCCCATATCGACCCGACCGTGGAGGCCCGCTACCTGCCCACCAGTTGCCGCAACTAGGATCGCGAATTGCGGCTACAAGCCGCGGATTCCGCGCGTTGTGCCCGGTTTTCAGGGTTTTACTTAATCAAATCCGATAACTGTGACCGGGCGCACAAAATCCAGTTGATCCGGGCACTTGGATCAGTGAGACTGTAACGCTCGGAGAAACGCGACAGCTTGAGACACGAATGGTAGCCACGGCATCACAATCCAATCTCGCAGGCCTGCCACGGCGCCTCGTGCAGGACGGGATCGTCTCGGAGGAACAGCTCCAGGAGGCCACCGAGGCCGCCAAGAGAGAACGCCTGCCGCTGATCGCCTACCTCGTCAATGAAGACCTTGCCGACGCCCGCGCCATCGCGGTCGCGGCGTCCCACGAATTCGGCGTCCCCCTGCTCGACCTCGACGCGGCCGAGATCGATCTCGATGTCGTCCGGATCGTCGACCAGAAACTGATTACGAAGCACCGCGTGTTACCGCTCGTCAAACGCGGGCAACGCATTTTCCTCGGCATCGCCGACCCGACCAACCTGCAGGCCATCGACGACATCAAGTTCGCGACCAGCCTGCGCATCGATCCCGTCGTCGTCGAGCAGGACAAGCTCGAGGAACGCATCAACAAGGCCATCGAAGCCGTCGACACGAGCATGGGCGGACTCGATGACGACGATTTCGATCTCGAGAACCTCGACGTCGGGCCCGACGAGGAAGAGGACGTCATCCAGAAAGACGACGTCGAGGATGCCCCGGTGGTCCGCTTCGTCAACAAGGTGCTGCTCGATGCGATCAAGCGCGGCGCCTCGGACGTCCACTTCGAACCCTACGAGAAGTACTTCCGCGTGCGCACGCGCCTCGACGGCGTACTGAGCGAGGTCGCCCAGCCGCCTGTCGTCCTGGCCAACAAGGTCTGCGCCCGCCTCAAGGTCATGTCGCGCATGGACATCGCCGAGCGGCGCGTGCCGCAGGATGGCCGCATCAAGATGCGCCTCAGCAAGAACCGCGCAATCGACTTCCGCGTCAACACGTGCCCGACGTTGTTCGGCGAGAAAATCGTGCTGCGTATCCTCGATCCGTCGCAGGCGAAGCTGGGTATCGACATGCTCGGCTACGAAGACCACCAGCGTGTGATGTACGAGAAATACCTCGCCAAGCCCTACGGCATGATTCTCGTCACCGGGCCGACCGGTTCGGGTAAGACGGTTTCGCTGTACACGGGCCTGAATATCCTCAATACCGAGGACCGCAATATTTCGACGGCCGAGGATCCGGCGGAAATCAACCTGCCGGGCATCAACCAGGTCAACGTCAACCCGAAGGTGGGCCTGACGTTCGCCTCGTCCCTCAAGGCCTTCCTGCGCCAGGATCCGGACGTGATCATGGTTGGTGAGATTCGTGACCTCGAGACGGCCGAAATTGCGATCAAGGCCGCACAGACGGGCCATCTCGTCCTCTCGACACTGCACACGAACGACGCGCCGAAGACGCTGACGCGCATGGTCGACATGGGCGTCAAGCCTTACGCGATCGCGACTTCGGTCAGCCTGATCATCGCGCAGCGACTGGCACGCCGGCTGTGCGACAACTGCAAGGAGGCACGAGACATTCCGCGCGAGGCGCTCGAGAAGGAAGGCTTTTCGGCCGAGGAACTCGATGCCGGCGTCACGATCTTCGGCCCGAAGGACAAGGGCTGCAAGTCCTGCAATAACGGTTACAAGGGCCGGGTCGGCATCTTCCAGGTCATGGAAGTCTCGGAGACCATGGGCCGCATCATCATGGAAGGCGGCAACGCCATGCAGATCGCCGACCAGGCGGC
Source organism: Woeseiaceae bacterium (assembly GCA_041616535.1). GTDB lineage: Bacteria > Pseudomonadota > Gammaproteobacteria > Steroidobacterales > Woeseiaceae > UBA1847. The sequence continues at coordinate 2,699 of JBFJQO010000262.1, forward strand.
GAAAGAGGGGGTCATCGACCTCAGGCAGGCGGGTTTGAACAAAGTCAAGGAAGGGATTACCAGTCTTGAAGAGGTCAATCGGGTTACAATTGAGTAGGTAAATCAGGCAATTACAGATTTCACACGGAAGAACCAATGGCTAACACTGCAGTGGTAAGCAACACGCCGTTCCTCTGGGAGGGCACCGACCGGAACGGCAAGAAGGTCAAGGGCAAGAGCCTGGCCAACGACGAGGCGAGCGTTCGCGCGGACCTGCGGCGCCAGGGTGTCGTTCCGACGCGTATCCGCAAACAGCGCCAGAGCCTGTTCTCGGGCGGCGGCAAGATCACGACCGGCGATATCGCGATTTTCTCGCGCCAGCTGTCGACGATGCTCGCAGCCGGTATTCCGCTGGTCCAGGCGTTCGAGATCGTCGGCAACGGCCACGAGAACGCGGCCATGCAGAAACTGATTCTCTCTGTCAAGGGCGATGTCGAAGGCGGTAGCGCGCTCGCCGAGGCGCTCGCCAAGCAACCGCTGTACTTCGACGACCTCTTCGTCAACCTCGTCGAGGCCGGCGAGCAGGCCGGTGCCCTCGAGACCCTGCTCGACAAGATCGCCACGTACAAGGAAAAGACCGAGGCGATCAAGAAAAAGATCAAGAAGGCGCTGACCTACCCTGCCGCGGTACTGGTCGTCGCTTTCATCGTGACGACGATCCTGCTGATCTTCGTCATCCCGTCGTTCGAGGACCTGTTCAAGGGCTTCGGCGCGGACCTGCCAACGTTTACGCGCCTCGTGATCGACCTGTCCGCTTTCGTCCGATCGC
>JBFJQO010000263.1:0-3449 GCA_041616535.1 Woeseiaceae bacterium
ATGCGCCGCAGTGCATCGCTCTCGATCCGGCCGCGGGCGGCAAACGCGGCCCAGCTCGGGTTGTGGGCGCCACCGTGCATGAACCAGACTCGCGTGAAACGCGTGTCGAGTGCGCCGGCGATAGCCGCGAACGGCACGCCGAGGCTGATGCCGACGAGCTCGATGCGATCTTTATCGACCCACGATTGCCGCATTATCCAGCGCAGCGCGAGCATGAGCGCCGCGGGGGAATCGAGAAACGCCTGCTGGATGTCGGGTATCGCTCCCACCGACGGCCAGAAACCGCGGAGTTTTTCGGGGCCGAGGTACGGGTAGTCGATCGCGGCATACGCAATGTCGGTCGGCTTGCCGACGAGATCGACGGCGTCCTTGCCCGTACGCTGGCCGCCGAGCAGGAGCACCAGGGGCAGCTTTTCACCCGGCGCGCGGGCGGGCCGCAGCACGCGCATGTCGACCTCGAGCCCCGTCGAGCTGACGAGATGCACGCTTTCTCGGATTGCGGACGATGACGTCACAGCCTTGTGCTCGACGTTATCGAGCGAGCCCGTGCGCTCGCGATAGTAGTCGTACTTCGGGATCGCGAGTTCGAGGCAGTAAATGCAGACGATCGCGACCACGAGCAGTGCGCTGACTTTCAGAATCCGCCGGGTCATCGGCACCTGACCTTCTTGTTCGGATACCGTTGACAGCACTCTACATGCGCCGCGCCCGCGCCGCAAAAAACCGGCTCCGGCCGGCTTCGTCTTGATGGCGCCCGGATCGCTGCGGTAGCATGGCCTGGATATCGGCGGCGAACAACAAGACCATGCGCCGCCGGGCGAGCGAGGTAGCCATCCATGTCGAGATTGGCACGAGTACTGGCGGGACTTGTCGGTGCATTCCTGGTCGCGATCGCGGCCGCCCAGATCGCCTACCGCGTCAGCACCGACCCCGGCGATGCGCCGGCGCAGGAGGCCTGGGCGCAAAATCGCATGCAGTTCGTCGCCTGGAACGACGCTCGCTGGACGGCGTGGGTACGCGGCGATCCGGACGCGGGCGACCTGTTCGAGAAGGTGCCGCAGGACACGGCCCGCTGGAGCCGTCATGCGAATGCAAGCATCGCCTACCGCGACTGGGACGGCGAGGCCTGGCAGGCAAAAATCGACGGCGACGAGTTCCTGCTCGCCCGCCAGGGTAACTGGGACGAACGAGTCATACGCTCAGACGCCATTCGCTATCGCGACTGGGCGGGAAACGAACAGATACGAACGGTCAGTGAACTCAGGCGCTGAAAAACTTTCGCCCGGGAATCATTTCGCCTATGCTGAGATGCAACAGAATTAACGAACGACGGCCAGGGGAGTAAGTCAAGGAACGGAAAGATCGAAAACAACGTGGAACGATCGATACCTATCGATCAGTCAACGGACGGACAGTCGACTGCCGTCGTCAAAGCACTAAAAGACTCTGAGAGCTGACAGCTCATCCACGTTGACAGGCGCGGGCCTGTAAAAGAAAAATGCGGGGGAATCGTCACGAAAACCCTCCACTCTAGTTGGGCGAGGAGCACGGCCTCCGGCGCCCGCGGGCTGAGAAACAGCCTGACGATCCTGACCCTGGGGGTCCTGCCCCAGGTCTCGATGGCCTCGAAGATTGACATGCGCCCGGGCGTCACCGAGCTCAGCGAGCGCATCCAGTCGATTCATCACATGGGCCTCTGGGTCTGCGTCGTCGTCGGCGTCGTCGTGTTCGGCGCCATGTTCTACTCCATGTTCGCGCACCGCGCCTCGCGCAATCCAGAGCCGGCTACCTTCAGCGAGAGCACCGTCATCGAAGTCGTCTGGACGGCGATCCCGGTGCTGATCCTCGTCGGCATGGCGATACCCGCGACCTCCGCGCTGCGCGACATCGAGGACAACAGCAACTCCGACCTCACGGTGCTCATCACGGCGTCGCAGTGGAAGTGGCACTACAAGTACCTCGACTCGGACATCGGCTATTACAGCAACAGCGCGACGCCCGAGGAGCAGATCGACAACCTCGAGCCGAAGGACGTGCACTACCTGCTCGACGTCGACAACCCGCTCGTGCTGCCAACGGACAAGAAAATCCGTTTCCTCGTCACGGCCGACGACGTCATCCACTCGTGGTGGGTGCCGGACTTCGCCGTCAAGCAGGACGCGATACCGGGCTTCATCAACGAGGCGTGGGCGGAGATCCCCGTCGCGGGCGTGTTCCGCGGCCAGTGCGCGGAACTCTGCGGCATCGGCCACGCCTACATGCCGATCGTCGCCGAGGTCCGGCCCGCGGCGGAATTCGACGCCTGGATCGAGGAGCAGCGCATCGCCGCGGCGCTGGCCGGCGAGGCCGCGGTCGCCGCGCGCGCCAAGACCTGGTCGATGGACGAGCTCGTGACGACGGGCGAGGGCGTGTTCGTCAAGCACTGCGCGACCTGCCACGAACGCGACGGCCGCGGCCAGGGCGCGAAGTACCCGGCGCTCGTCGGCAGCCCGATCACGACGGGCGCGATGGCGGACCACCTCGAGCGCGTCATGAACGGCGTGGCCGACACCGAGATGCAGGCCTGGGCGCCGCAGCTCTCGGATCTCGAGATCGCGGCCGTCATCACCTACGAGCGCAATAGCTGGGGCAATGACCTCGGTGACCTGATCCAGCCGCGCACGGTCTACGAGGCCCGCTGATGGTCGCCCACGCCGACACGATTTCCAAACCGCGCCATCCGCTGGTCGCGTTCGCGGCGCGCTGGCTGTGCACGACGAACCACAAGGAAATCGGCTCGCTGTACCTGTGGCTGAGCTTCCTGTTGTTCTTCATCGCGGGCACGCTCGCGATGTTCATCCGCATGGAGCTGTTCGAGCCCGGCATCCAGTTCATCCAGCCCTTGTTCTACAACCAGGTGCTGACGCTGCACGGCCTCGTCATGGTGTTCGGCGCGGTCATGCCCGCGTTCGTCGGGCTCGCGAACTGGCTCATCCCGATGATGATCGGCGCGCCCGACATGGCGCTGCCGCGCATGAACAACTTCAGCTTCTGGATACTGCCGTTCGCGTTTGCGCTGCTGCTCTCGTCGCTGTTCATGGAAGGCGGTGCGCCGAACTTCGGCTGGACGTTCTATGCGCCGCTGTCGACGACCTACGGCCCGCCGAGTACCGACTTCTTCATACTCGGCGTGCACCTCATGGGCATCTCCTCGATCATGGGCGCGATCAACATCATCGTGACGATCGTCAACATGCGCGCGCCCGGCATGACCTGGATGAAGATGCCGATGTTCGTCTGGACCTGGCTCATCACGGCGTTCCTGCTGATCATGGTCATGCCCGTGCTCGCCGGCGTCGTGACGATGATGCTGACCGACCGCCATTTCGGCACGAGCTTCTTCGACGCCGCGGGCGGCGGCGACCCGGTCATGTTCCAGCACATTTTCTGGTTCTTCGGCCACCCCGAGG
>JBFJQO010000264.1:0-3385 GCA_041616535.1 Woeseiaceae bacterium
AGCCGGAAGCGACGACTGTCATTCTGCACCAATCTGACGAGTCCGATTGGATCGATGCGGCTGTCGGGGCCGAACACGAGGTAACCGCCGGCGTCCGCGGCGTCGATTTTCTCGATACCGAGCACTGCGGCGCGTTTCTTGATGGCCGCAACGCGCAGCAGGTTCTTCGTGGCCTCGGGCAGGAGGCCAAAGCGGTCGATGAGTTCGACCTGCAGGTCACGTAGCTCGTCTGCCGTGTCGGCGGCGGAAATGCGCTTGTACAGTATCAGCCGCAGGTGTACGTCCGGGACGTAGTCGTCCGGCAGCAATGCCGCGATATGCAGGTTGATGTCGACGCCGGCGTGCAGCGGGGCCTCGAGGTCGGGCTCCTCACCCGCGCGCAGCGAGTCGACGGCGCGCCCGAGGAGCTCGGTGTACAGCGAGAATCCGATTTCCTGGATCTGGCCGCTTTGGACGTCACCGAGGAGTTCGCCGGCCCCGCGGATCTCGAGATCGTGCGTCGCCAGTGTGAAGCCCGACCCGAGATCCTCGAGCGAGTCGATGGCCTCGAGCCGCTTCACCGCGTCGGCCGTCATCGCGGCTTTCGGCGGCGCGATCAGGTAGGCGTACGCCCGATGATGAGAGCGGCCGACGCGGCCGCGAAGCTGGTGCAACTGTGCCAGGCCGAAACGATCGGCGCGGTTGATGATGATCGTGTTTGCGGTCGGGACGTCGATGCCGCTTTCGACAATCGTCGTGCACAGGAGCACGTTGAAGCGCCGATGGTAGAAATCGAGCATGACCTGTTCGAGTTCGCGTTCCGGCATCTGCCCGTGGCCGATGCGGATGTCGGCTTCGGGCACGAGCTTCGCGAGCTGCCGTTCGACGCGTCCGATGTCCTCGACGCGGTTGTGAATGAAATAGACCTGTCCGCCGCGCTTGATCTCGCGCAGGCAGGCCTCGCGGATGAGGACGTCGTTCCATTCCGACACGAAGGTCTTGACGGAGAGTCGCTCCGCCGGCGGCGTCGCGATCAACGACATTTCGCGCAAGCCACCGAGCGCCATGTTGAGCGTGCGCGGGATCGGCGTCGCGGTCAGCGTGAGCACGTCGACCTCGCTGCGCAACGACTTGATCGTCTCTTTGTGGCGCACGCCGAAGCGGTGCTCCTCGTCGACGATGACGAGTCCGACGTCGTGGAAATCTTTCGTATGCTGCAGCAAGCGGTGCGTGCCGATGACGATATCGACGTTGCCCGACCGCAGCCCGGAGACGATGTCCTTCACTTCCCGGGCGCTCTGGAAGCGCGACAAGACCTCGACGCGCACGGGCCAATCGGCGAAGCGATCGCGAAAAGTCTGGCCGTGTTGCTGCGCCAGCAGGGTCGTCGGCACGAGGACGGCAACCTGCTTGCCGCCGTGCACGGCCGCGAAGCTCGCGCGCAGGGCCACCTCGGTCTTGCCGAAGCCGACGTCGCCGCAGACGACGCGATCCATCGGCTGGTCCGACGCCAGGTCTCCGAGCACATCGTCGATCGTGTGGGCCTGGTCTTCGGTCAGGTCGAACGGAAAGCCCGACTCGAAGCCGCGGTAGTCGGCCAGGGGCCAGTGGAAGCTGTGACCGGGCCGCGCGGCGCGGCGCGCATATACGTCGAGAAGTTCGGCCGCGACATCGCGGATTCTCTCGATGGCCCGGCGTTTGGCCCGGGCCCACTGGTCGCTGCCCAGGCGGTGCAGCGGCGCGTTCTCAGGCGATGCGCCCGTGTAGCGAGAGATCAGGTCCAGTGCATGCACGGGCACGTAGAGTTTGTCGCCGTCGGCATACTCGAGGTGCAGGAACTCGGCGGTAATACCGCCGGCCTCGAGCGTCGACAGCCCGAGGTAACGCCCGATGCCGTGTTCTTCGTGCACCACGGGCGAGCCGGGCTCGAGGTCGTTGAGCTGGCGGATGATTGTCTCGGGATCGCGGTCGCTGCGGCGCCGCCGGCGCGGGCGGGCGCGTTCGCCGAACAGTTGCTGCTCGCTGATGATCGCAATGCCGGCATCGGGCAGTAGCACGCCGCTGTCCACCGGCGCGATGGCGACGCCGATTCGGGGTGCCTCATCGCGAAACGTCTGCCACGAATCGATGCGCGCGAGATCGAGGCCGCGCCCCGACAGCATGTCGAAGAGCTGTTCGCGCCGGCCCGGCGAATCGCTCGAGAACAGGACGCGGCCGTCGAAGGATTCGAGAAACCGCATGAGCGGCGCCGCCGGGTCCTCGTAGCGTGCTTCGATCTTCATGGCGGGGGGCAGACGCGTGGCGAAATTCTTCGTCCTTGCTTGCTCGATGAGCGACTGGTTCGAGAATCGAATCACGGGCAACGAAATCAAGCGCTCCGGCACGGATTCGGGCGACCAGAAGGTCTCCTCGACGCCGAGGATCGGGCGCTCCCGGTCGAGGCTGGACAGCGCGAAACGTTCGCGCGCCTCGACATGGAATTGCTCGAGCAGCGATTCGAGCGACGCCGGCGCGAGCACGAGTGTCGAGGACGGGAGGTAGTCGAACAGCGACGCCGTGCTATCGAAGAAAAGGGGCAAGTAGTACTCGATGCCGCCGTGCGCGATGCCGTCGGAGACGTCGCGATAGACGCGCGACTGCGACGGCTGCCCCTCGAATCGTTCCCGGTAGCGATCGCGGAAAACGCGTATCGCATCGTCGTCGAGGGGTACTTCGCGCGCCGGCAACACGTCGATGGCCGCAACGCGCTCGCCGGACATCTGGCTCTCGGCCGAGAAGTGGCGCAGCGATTCCACGTCATCGTCGAAAAAGTCGATGCGCACGGGTGCGTCGGCGCCCATCGGAAAGACGTCGATCAGCGAGCCGCGGACGGCGAACTCGCCGTGCTCGCCGACCTGCGGAACGCGCAGGTATCCGGCGGCAGCCAGGGACGCCGTAAACGGCTCACGCGGCAGCGACTGGCCTTCACGGAGCGACAGCGAGCGCGAGGCGACGTAATCGGTCGGCGGCAGCCGCTGTTGCAGGATCGTGGCTGCCGCGATCACGACGCCACGGCGCATCGCGGGGAGTGCGGCAAGGACGCGCAACCGCTGAGAGATAATGTCCTGGTGCGGGGAGAAACTGTCCCAGGGCAGCGTCTCCCATTCGACGAAATGCTCGACCGGGACGTCGCTGCCGCCGAAGAATCGAATCTCGGCCTCGAGCTGGTCGGCATGCCGCGGGTCGTCGGCGAGAACCAGTAGCGGCCGCTCGACGCCGTGCGCCAGCTCGGCGATGGCCAGCGAAAGGCTCGCACCGACCAGGCGGCCCCAGTGCGCGGGTTTTCCCGGCGCGGGCACGGTCGGGTCGGCGGGCAGGGTCAGCGGTCGGCTCAAGATGTCGCTCGGCAAAATCGGGCCGCGATTAT
>JBFJQO010000265.1:0-3384 GCA_041616535.1 Woeseiaceae bacterium
AGTACGTGGGCACCGTCGTGGAAGCGCCGCCTTACGAGGGGGCGAAGAACTCGTTCCTGATCGAGGACGAACTGGAAGATGCCGAATGGCTGACGGAGCTGTTCGTCATCACGGAAAATGCGTTACCGGCACCGAAGCCGAAGAAGAAACGGAAGAAGAGGCCATCATGAAGACACTCGCAATCGCACTGCTGCTGCTCCTCCCCGGACTGGCGTGGGCACAGGACGACGAAAAGCCGGAGCCGGGATTCAACGAAGCGACGTTCAAGGGACTCGAGTTCCGCGGCATCGGTCCCGCCTTCATGTCGGGCCGTATCGCCGACATCGTCATCGACCCGACGGACCCGAGCGTCTGGTACGTCGGCGTCGGCAGCGGCGGTGTCTGGAAGACCGTCAACGCGGGAACGACGTGGCTTCCCGTGTTCGACGACGAGGGTTCTTACTCGATCGGCTGCATCACGCTGGATCCGAACGACCCGAACGTCGTCTGGGTCGGTACGGGCGAGAACGTCAGCGGTCGGCACGTCGCGTACGGCGACGGCATTTATCGCAGCCGTGACGGCGGCACGTCCTGGGAGAACCTCGGGCTCGAAAAATCGGAGCACATCGGCATGATCCGTATCGACCCGCGCGACTCGGATACGATCTTCGTCGCGGCCCAGGGCCCGCTGTGGTCGGGTGGCGGCGACCGCGGCCTGTTCAAGTCGACCGACGGCGGCAAGACCTGGCGCAAGGTGCTCGGCGAAGGTCACGGCAACACGCCGGCGGACGATCGCTATACGGGCGTGAACGAAGTCCACATGGACCCGCGTAATCCCGACGTCATGTACGCCGTGACGTGGCAGCGCCTGCGCAATGTCGCCGTCGTCATCGACGGCGGCCCGGGCACCGGCATCCACAAGTCGGTGGACGGCGGAGAGACCTGGCGCGAACTGACCAACGGCCTGCCCGAGGAGATGATGGGCAAGACGGGACTCGCAATCAGCCCGCAGAACCCGGACGTCATTTACGCGACGATCGAACTCGACAATCGCACGGGCGGCTTCTGGCGCTCCGACGACGGCGGCGAGAACTGGGAGAAGAAGAACGACTACCTGTCGAGCGCGACGGGACCGCACTACTACCAGGAGATTTTCGCCAGCCCGCACTTCGAGGGACACGTCTACCAGATGGACGCGATGTTGCACATGACCAGGGACGGCGGCGACACGTTCATTCCGCTGCCGCACGACACCAGGCACAGCGATCACCATGCGCTCGCGTTCCGCGACGACGACCCGAACTACCTGCTGATCGGCACCGACGGCGGCGTTTACGAGAGCTTCGACCTCGGCGAGACCTGGCGCTTCATCGACAATCTGCCGATCACGCAGTTCTACAAGGTGGCCGTCGATTACGACGAGCCGTTCTACAACGTCTATGGCGGCACCCAGGACAACAACAGCCAGGGCGGCCCGTCGCGCACGGTCAACGTCAGCGGCATCCGCAACAGCGACTGGTTCGTCACGATGTTCGGCGACGGCCACCAGCCGGCTGTCGATCCGACCAATCCCGACATCGTCTATTCGCAGTGGCAGCAGGGCAACCTGACGCGCTACGACCGGCGTACGGGGGAGGCCATCTACATCAAGCCGCAGGCACGCGAAGGGGAGCCGCCCGATCGCTACAACTGGGATTCCCCGATCCTCATAAGCCCGCACGATCCGGCGACGCTGTACTTCGGCACGCAGCGCGTCTGGAAGAGCACCGATCGCGGCGACAGCTGGACGCCCGTAAGCTCCGACCTGACGCGCAACGAGAACCGCATCCGCCGGCCCGTCATGGGCCGGACCTGGAGTTACGATGCGCCGCGCGATCTCTGGGCCATGTCGCAGTTCAACACGGTCACATCGCTGTCGCAGTCGCCTCTCGATGAGGCGCTGATCTATGCAGGCACGGACGACGGCCTGATCCAGGTGACCGAGGACGGCGGCGCGAGCTGGCGCACGATAGCCAGGCTCCCGGGCGTGCCCGACCGCTTTTTCGTCAACGACATCAAGGCGGACCTGCACGACCGCGACACGGTGTACGTCGTCGTCGACGACCACAAGCACGGCGACTTTGCGCCCTACATCCTCAAGAGCGAGAACCGTGGCCGCAGCTGGAGGAGCATCAGCGGCAACCTGCCCGAGCGGCACATCCTGTGGCGCGTCGTGCAGGACCACGTCAAGCCGGGACTGTTGTTCGTTGCCTCGGAGTTCGGCGTGTTCTTCACGGTCGACGGCGGCGGCACCTGGACCAAGCTCAAGGGCGGGTCGCCGAACATGGCGTTTCGCGACCTCGTGATCCAGACGCGCGAGAACGACCTCGTCGGCGCAACGTTCGGCCGCAGTTTCTACGTGCTCGACGACTACACGCCCCTGCGCCAGGTGACCCGGGACATGCTCGAGAAGGGCACGGTCCTGTTCCCGGTCCGCGCGGCGAAATGGTACGTCGAGCGCAACCCGCTGGGCTGCAACGGCGAAGGCTGCAAGGCGAGCCAGGGCGACGCGTACTACACGGCAATGAACCCGCCCTTTGGTGCCGTGTTCACGTACTACGTGGCCGAGGCCGTCCTGGGCAGCAAGGACACCCGGCGCAAGATCGAAAAGGAGCGGGAGAAAAACAACGAGGACGTCGTCGCGGCCGATTGGGATACGGTCATCGCCGAGTCGGTCGAGGATGCGCCGGCGATGGTGTTTTCGATCCGGGGCAGCGACGGGGCGATCGTGCACCAGGTAGAAGGCCCGGTCACGGCCGGCTTCCACCGCGTGGCCTGGAATCTGCGCTACCCGACGATCGAGCCGTGGTCGCCCGAGCCGCCGATGTTCTCGTGGGACGTGCCGACCGGCACGCTCGCCGCCCCGGGGCGCTATACGGTCGAGATGAGCACGCGGATCGACGGCGATCTCGTCGATCTCGGCCAGGCGCAGCCATTCGACGTCGTGTCGATCCGGCCCGAGCCGACGATCGCGGGCAGCACGCAGGAGCAGCGCGTGATCTTCGACTCGCAGGCCGACGAGTTGATTCGCGCGTCGTCCGGCACCGTCGCGGCCATCGATGCCATTGTCGCCGAACTCGACGCGGTCAAGACGACGCTCGACCGCGCGCAGACCGACGGCTCGCTGTATGCGCTGGCCAACTCGATCCAGCAACAGATCAAGGCGCAGCGGGACCGGCTCGAGGGCAACCCGATGCGCGACATGTACAACGACCTGCCCGAGATGACCGTCGCCGCGCGGCTGTTCCATGCGCGTTTCGATCCCGCGACGAACGCCCACGGCCCGACGCAGGCCCAGCAGGAGTCGCTGCGCATCGCGCGCAAGCTCTACAGTGAGGTTTCCGCCGAGCTGACGCGCCTCGTCGA
>JBFJQO010000266.1:0-3368 GCA_041616535.1 Woeseiaceae bacterium
GTCGTAGCCACGGAACGCGGTTCCGACGTCGCGTTCACGAGCGCCTGGGGCGACGGCCGATTCTCGTTGCCGATGCCCGGCGTATTCAATGTGGCCAACGCGGCCCTCGTGCTGGCGCTGCTGCTTAGCAAAGGTGTGGCGCTCGACGATGCCTGCGACGTGATGTCACGCCTTGGCGGCGTGCCCGGAAGAATGCAGCGCGTGGCCATGGAAGGCCCCGCTGTTTTTGTCGATTATGCGCATACGCCGACCGCGCTCGACCTCGCACTGCGTGCGCTGCGTGCCCATTGCCGCGGCGCCCTGTGGTGCGTGTTCGGCTGCGGCGGCGACCGCGACGCCGGCAAGCGCCCGCAGATGGCCGCGGCGGCCGAACTCCGCAGCGATTACGTCGTGATCACGAGCGACAATCCGCGCAACGAGGATCCGCAACTGATCATCGACGACATCGTCGCGGGCCTCGCCCGACCGGATGCCGCAACGGTGATCGCCGATCGTGCTGCCGCCATCGCCTGGGCCGTCGCGCAGGCCGATGCCGGAGACGTCCTGCTGATTGCGGGCAAAGGCCACGAGGACTACCAGGAGACCGGCGGCAGGCGCACGCCGTTCTCGGACTATGCCGTCGCCGCAGAGGCAATGGCGAAGCGGGAGAGTGACGCGTGATCGCCTCGCTCGCACAGGCGGCCGCATCGATGCAGGGCACGTTGCACGGGGACGACCGCGACTTCAGCGGCATCAGCACCGACACGCGTACGATCTGCGAGGGCGAGTTGTTCTTCGCGTTGCAGGGGCCGAATTTCGACGGTCGCGATTACGTCGGCGCCGCCCGCTCCCGGGGCGCCGCCGGAGCCGTCGTTGCGCGCGCCACCGACGACGATATCGCGCAGATCACGGTCGATGACGCGAAGGCAGCGCTCGGCCGTTTCAGCGCGGCATGGCGCAACGAACACGCCGTGACGGTCGTCGGTGTGACCGGCAGCAACGGTAAGACGACGCTCAAGGAACTGATCGCGGCATGCCTCAGGCGGCATGCGCCGACGCTGGCGACGCACGGCAACCTCAACAACGACATCGGGTTGCCCCTGATGCTCGCGCGTATCGACGCGACACACCGCTATGCCGTCCTCGAGATGGGCGCCAATCATGCGGGCGAGATCGCGTACCTGACGTCCCTCGCGAATCCAAACGTCGTCGTGATCACGAATGCGGGTGCGGCGCACCTCGAGGGCTTCGGTTCGATCAGGGGTGTGTCGCGTGCCAAAGGCGAGATCCTGCAAAACGAAAAGCGGCCGGTCGCGGCGGTCCTGAACGCCGACGACCGCTACTTCGATTACTGGTCGTCGCTGGTCAGCGACGTGCGCCGGATCAGCTTCGGCTTCAGGGACGAGGCCGACGTCCGCGCCATCGATATCGTGCCGCACGGCACGGGCAGCGATTTCACGCTCCACGTCGGGGGCGCTGCGGCCGCGGTCTCGCTGCCGCTCGCCGGCATCCACAACGTGCGTAACGCCTGTGCGGCTGCCGCCGTCGCCGCCGTCCTCGACATCGGGATCGACGACATCCGCAGGGGCCTGGAGAGCGTCAGCCCGGTTGGCGGCCGGCTGCAGCCGTTGCGCGGCGTGCACGGCGCAACCTTGTTCGACGACAGTTACAACGCGAATCCGTTGTCGGTGATTGCCGCGGCGGAATTCTTGGCAACGCTCCCCGGAGAGAACTGGCTCGTACTCGGGGATATGAAGGAACTCGGGGACGATGCGGCCGAGCTGCACCGCGAGGTTGGAGAAGCCGCGCGAACAAGCGGTGTGAACCGCTTGTTCGCGTACGGCGACCTCGCGAGCAGTGCGGCGGAAGGGTTCGGCGAACACGCAAGCTGGTATGCCTCGCTCGACGCTCTCGTCGATGATCTCTGCGAGGACCTGACGGAAGACGTCAACGTGCTCGTCAAGGGGTCGCGATCGATGCGCATGGAACGCGTCGTCGACGCGCTGCGCGAACCCGAAGACGTGAGATTGGAGGCCTGACGCGTGTTGCTCTATCTCACACAGTATCTCGCGCAGTTCGAATCGGGATTCAACGTATTCAACTACCTGACGATGCGCGCCATCATGGGTGCACTGACGGCGCTCGTGATTTCTTTCATCATCGGCCCACGCATGATCAAGCGGCTGCAGGTGAACCAGCTCGGGCAACCCGTGCGCGAGGAGGGACCGGAGACGCACCTGCTCAAGGCGGGCACGCCGACGATGGGCGGTACGCTGATCCTGGCCGCGATCTCGATCAGCACGGTTCTGTGGGCCGACCTCGAGAACATCTACGTCTGGGTCGTGCTGTTCGTCACACTGTCTTTCGGTGTCATCGGCTACGTCGATGACTACAAGAAACTCATCTTGCAGGATCCCGCCGGTATCTCGGCGAAGCAAAAGCTCTTCTGGCAGTCCAGTGCGGCGCTCATTGCCGCCATAGCCCTGTACGTTACGGCGACGGACGAGGTGCAAACCTCGTTATTGATCCCGTATTTCAAGGACCTGGCTCTCCCCCTCGGCATGTTCCAGGTCGTCGTGACGTACTTTTTTATTGTCGGCTTCAGTAACGCGGTCAACCTTACTGACGGCCTCGACGGTCTCGCGATCATGCCGACCGTCCTCGTGGGTGGCGCGCTCGGAATTTTCGGGTACGTGACAGGCCACGTGAATTTCGCCGAATACCTCGGCATCCCGTACGTCGCCGGGACCGGCGAGATGCTCGTCTTCTGCACTGCGATGGCGGGCGCCGGACTCGGCTTCCTGTGGTTTAACACCTACCCAGCGCAGGTGTTCATGGGCGATATCGGTGCTCTATCGCTCGGCGCGGCGCTCGGCGCCGTGGCCGTCATCGTGCGCCAGGAGATCGTGCTCGCGATCATGGGCGGTATCTTCGTCATGGAAACGCTGTCGGTCATGATCCAGGTCGCGTCGTTCAAGATGACGGGCAGGCGCGTATTCCGCATGGCGCCGATTCATCATCATTTCGAACTGAAAGGTTGGGCGGAGCCCAAGGTCATCGTTCGATTCTGGATCATCACGGTCATCCTCGTGCTGATCGGTCTTGCGAGTTTGAAGATCCGATGAGTGCCGCGAAGATGACAAAGGACAAGGACCTGGTCGTGGGCCTCGGCGCAACCGGACTGTCGATCGCGCGGTACCTGAAGCGCAACGACGCGCAGGCGATCTTCTACGACAGCCGCGACGAGCCGCCCGGACTCGAAGAACTCGAAGCGCTGTTCCCCGACGCCGAGGTTCGGCTGGCCAACGACATTTTGCCGAAAAGTGTCGGCCGGATCATCGCGTCGCCCGGTGTGCCAGACAGCCATCCGTTGTTGATGAAGGCACGCA
>JBFJQO010000267.1:0-3367 GCA_041616535.1 Woeseiaceae bacterium
ATCGACCTGGATCGTGCGCCGCCCGAGCAGGCGCCCGAAATAGTGGGTGAAATCACTGAGGATCGCGTCGGCGGTCATCGGCAATTCCGATGTCTGCAACAATTCGCGATCGCCGGCGGAGTTGTCAGCGGGTGCAGACATTTATCGTTTCTCCAGGATCATCGTCGCCAAAGGGGGTAACGTCAGTTCAATCGAATTTGGCCGGCCGTGTGAGTGCTTTGTACTCGATTCGACGGACCGTGCGCCAGTGCCACTGCCACAATATTTTTCATCGTCGGTGTCGATCAGGACATGGTAGCTCCCCGCCTCGGGCACCCCGACGCGGTAGGCGTCGCGCACGACCGGCGTCAGGTTGATGACGCAGACGACGAAACCGCCGTGCCGGTCGCGCCGGACCCAGCTCAGGACGCTGTTGTCGCGGTCGTCCCAGTCGATCCACTCGAAGCCGGCGTCGTTGAAATCGACCTCGTGCAAGGCGGGCGTTTCACGGTAGACGCGGTTGAGGTCGCGTAGCAGGTCCTGCACGCCAGTATGTTCGGCGCCGAGGAGCAGATGCCAGTCGATCGACCGGTCGTGATTCCACTCGTTCCATTGCCCGATCTCGTCGCCCATGAACAGCAGCTTCTTGCCCGGGTGCGCGTACATGAAGCCGTAGTACGCGCGCAGGTTGGCGAACTGCTGCCAGCGATCGCCGGGCATCCGGCCGATGATCGAGCGCTTGCCGTGCACGACTTCGTCGTGGGATAGCGGCAGGACGAAATTTTCGTTGAACGCATAGACGAGCCCGAAGGTCATCTTGTCGTGGTGGTAACGACGGTGCACCGGGTCTTCGGACATGTACTCGAGCGAGTCGTTCATCCAGCCCATGTTCCACTTGTAGGTAAAGCCGAGTCCGCCAGTGTCGACCGGCCGTGACACGCCGGGCCAGGCCGTCGACTCCTCGGCATACGAGGTCGCGCCGTGCGCGTGTAGCTCGATGTTGAGCCGCTTCAGGAACTCGACGGCCTCGAGGTTTTCGTTGCCGCCGAATTCGTTCGGTATCCACTCGCCGTCCTCGCGCGAATAATCGAGATACAGCATCGACGCGACGGCGTCGACGCGCAGTGCGTCGATGTGAAATTCCTCGATCCAGTAGAGCGCGTTGCCGATCAGGTAGTTGACGACCTCGCGCCGGCCGAAGTTGAAGATGAGCGTGCCCCAGTCGGCGTGCGCACCCTTGCGCGGGTCGGCGTGCTCGTAAAGCGCCGTGCCGTCGAATTGCCGCAGGCCGTGCTCGTCGTTCGGGAAGTGCGCGGGGACCCAGTCCATGATGACGCCGATGCCGTTCTCGTGGCAGGTGTCGATGAAGTAGCGAAACTCGTCGGGCGTGCCGAAGCGCTGCGTCGGCGCGAACATGCCGATCGGCTGGTAGCCCCAGGAGCCGTCGAAGGGATGCTCGGTCACGGGCAGCAGTTCGATGTGCGTGAATCCGAGGTCCCTGACGTAGGGAACGAGTTCGTGCGCAAGGTCGCGGTAGGTCAGGTAGCCCCCACCGTCCTTGCGGCGCCACGAGCCGAGATGGACTTCGTAGATGCTCGTCGGCGTGTCCAGCCGGGGTCCTTGCTGGCGCTGCGCCATCCAGCCTGCATCGCGCCACGCGTAGTCGCTCGCGAACACGATGGACGAGTTGCCGGGCGGCGGTTCGTGGAACGTCCCGAACGGGTCGGCCTTCAGCGGCAGCAGCTTGCCCCGTGAGTCCGTGATTTCGAACTTGTAAAGCGCACCGTTGCCCACGCCAGGGACGAAGATCTCCCAGAGGCCGTTGCCGGGGTGCACGCGCATGACGTGACGGCGGCCGTCCCAGTTGTTGAAATCCCCGACGACACTGACGCGCGATGCATTCGGCGCCCAGACCGCGAAGCGTGTGCCGTCCACGCCCAGCAACGTGCGGCGCTGGGCGCCGAGCTTGCGATAGATAGTCTTGTCCGAGCCTTCGCCGAGCAGGTACAGGTCCAACTCGCCCAGCGTCGACGGGAAGCGATACGGGTCCTCGATGTCCTGCACGGCCCCGTCCGCCCACGTGATGCGCAGGCGATAGTTACGCTTGCGCGGCGGCATGGGCCCCGAGAACAGGCCGTCTGCTGCCTCGGGCTCGAGTCTGCCCATCACCTCGCCGTCGGCCCCGACCAGGTCGACCCAGCGCGCACCGGGCTGCAGCGTGCGCACGATTCGCCGGCCTTTTTCGCGATGCGGGCCGAGCAGGGAAAACGGATCGTAGTGCCGGCCTTCGGCCAGCGCCTTGAGGTTGTCGGGATTAGTCATCTGTGATTCCGTAAAGTTCGCGGATCGTGCGCTCCGCGGCCAGGGCCCAGCTGAAACGCTTGGCGCCGGCCCGGTCGCAAAGGGCGTCCCAGCCAGCGGGATCATCGGCGCGTTTCTCGAGGGCGGCACGCGTCGTCGCAACAAAATCGTCAGCCTGTTCACCGAGCGTTGCGCCGTTGAAGACGAAGCCCGTGACGTCGTGCTCGACGGTATCGCGAAGTCCGCCGACGCCGTGGACGACGCAGGGTTGGCCCGCGCGCATCGCGAGCATCTGGCTGATCCCGCAGGGCTCGAAACTCGACGGCATCAGGAACAGGTTGCCCGCCGCGTACAGGGGGTCGGCGAGGACCTCCGAGTAGCCGTTCAGGAACAACACATTCGGACAGTGCTGCGCAACGTCGAGCAGGCGCTGCTCGAAACGCTTTTCGCCGCTGCCGAGGATGATGATGACACCCTTGCGTCCGAGTTCTGCGGCGATGCGCTGCAGCGCCGATGTGCCCGACGAGTCACGGTGCAGCAGGATCGTCGCTTTCTGCGAGACGAGCCGGCCGATGCTGGTCAGGATGTGCAGGGGTTTGCGTTTCGGCCACTGCGCGAGCCGCTGCAGGGAGAGTTGATGGGCTTCGTTGCCGGGGGCACGCTGTTGCCAGTCGTGCAATTGCGCCTCGAGCATGCCGCGCAGGCGCGCCCAGCCCGGCCGCCGTGATTGGGGCCCGTCGTAATGACAACCGTTCAGGATACCGGTCAGGCGGCCGTCGTCGCGCGCCGCGGCCAGTAGCGTTTCGAGGCCTTCGCCGCCGACGAATCCGGCCGCGGGATCGCTGGGCCGGCAGATTTCTTTGGCATAGGTGGCCGACACTGTGCTGATGCGATCCGCGAGCCGGATCGCGGCCGCCATCGGGTTGATGCAATTGCCGTGTTGCGGGTCGACGATGGCGTCGATATCCGGCCTCAGCGTCGGAAGCCAGGCCTCGAGGGACGACTCGTCGCCGCGGAGCGGCCGCGTTCCCTGGTAAGCGAGGTTGTGAATCGTGAACACGGTTGGAATATCATGCAATGCCCCGCA
>JBFJQO010000268.1:0-3334 GCA_041616535.1 Woeseiaceae bacterium
CACGTTCCCGCCGGGCCGCATCATCGTCGGGCGGTCACCCGACAACGAGGTCTATATCAAGAGCAAGTTCGTCAGCCGGCATCACGCGCAGCTCATCAGCGACGATGACGGCTGTATCATCGAGGACCTCAACAGCACCAACGGCGTGTTCCTTGGCGAGAAGCAAATCAAGAAGTACCGCCTGCGTGACGGCGACGTCGTGTCGCTCGGTGTGCACGAACTCGTCTACCGCGACCTGCGGCGAGTCGACGAAGAGCCGTTCGAAGACCAGATCGACGATGCTTACGAAGACGAGGACGACGCCGAAGAGGTTGCCGGTGAGCAGGAGTCGGCCTGACCGACCCGGGTCAAGTCAATAGTCCTGGCGCTGCCCGACGCGGCGATCCGTTACACGGTAGTCGCGCCGCTTGAGGAGCACGACCAACCCCGCAACGAGACAAATGATCCCGACGATGAAGCAGATCGTCGGCATGTACCAGTAGTTGAGGTACATCGAGAGGCCGAGCGCGACGGCCCCGAGAACCAGGTAGAGATACGGCAGGCTTTCGTAAATCGGCTTTGAGACCCACATGTTGTCGTCGTTTTTTCGCCCCTGGGCCGATTCATTTTCCATAGGCTGGGCCCCATGTAAAGCCGCGGAATGCGAAAGACCCGGCCGGGGGCCGGGTCTCGTCGTATTTTCGCTCGCTTAAGTCCTTGTTCTGGCTCAGGAGCGACCGACCCCGAACAGGCCGAGAATGCGCGAGAGTACCGAATCCGACAGGCCATCCACGGCCAGGTCGGGCTCGGGATCACCGGCTTCGCCGCGTAATTCCTGAACGAATTGCTGCGAGCTGGCATCCATCTCGAATTCGTTAACTGTGCTATCGAATGACATCGTCGTATCCCTCCATGAGATTCGACGAGCCTACGCGGAAGATATGTTGGATGCAGTGAGCTGCCTCACACTGTTCCATGCGAACCGGCAAAAAGCGAACTTATGTGAAATGGCCGCGGCCGTCAGGCCGTGCCGCCGACCGTGAGCTCGTCGATCTTCAATGTCGGTTGACCGACGCCGACCGGCACCGATTGCCCTTCCTTGCCGCAGGTGCCTACGCCCGTGTCGAGTTTGAGGTCATTACCGACCATCGAGATCCTGTGCAGCGCCTCCGGGCCGTCGCCGATCAGCATGGCGCCTTTGACCGGCGCCGTGACCTTGCCGTTTTCGATGAGGTACGCCTCACTGGCCGAGAACACGAATTTGCCCGACGTGATATCGACCTGGCCGCCGCCGAAGTTCGGCGCGTAGAGGCCCTTGTCGACGGAGGCGATGATCTCGTCGGGATCGTGCCTGCCCGCGAGCATGTAGGTATTCGTCATGCGCGGCATCGGGACATGCGCGAACGATTCGCGTCGCCCGTTGCCGGTCGGTTGCACACCCATGAGGCGCGCATTGAGCTTGTCCTGCATGTAGCCGCGCAATATCCCGTTCTCAACGAGCACGGTGTTCTGCGCGGGCGTCCCCTCGTCATCGACGGTCAGCGAGCCGCGGCGGCGGGCGATCGTACCGTCGTCAACTATCGTGCACAGCTCGGTGGCCACTTTCTGGCCGACCTTGCCGCTGAAGGCCGAGACGCCCTTGCGGTTGAAATCGCCCTCGAGGCCGTGCCCGACGGCTTCGTGCAGCAGGATGCCGGGCCAGCCGTTGCCGAGCACGACCGGCATCGTACCCGCCGGGGCCGGGCGCGCCTCCAGCTGCACGGCAGCCTGGCGCACGGCTTCGCGCGCATACTCGAGCGGCAGGTCTCCGTCGAGGAAATAGTGCAGATCGGCACGTGCGCCGCCGCCGGAATAGCCCTGCTCGCGCTGCCCGCCCTGTTCGAGGATAACGCTGACGTTGAGGCGCACGAGCGGGCGCACATCCGCTGCCATCGCGCCGTCGGAACCGGCAACGAGGATCAGGTCCTGGCTGCTGGCCATGCTGATGATCACCTGTTCGACACGCGGGTCGAGCGCACGGGCCACGGCATCGAGTTCAAGCAGCAGCTGCGTCTTGCGCGCGTCGTCGATGCTGGTCGTCGGATCGGTCTGCGGGTAGAGCGGCGCCACGCTGCTGCGATGCCAGGCCCGGACCTGCCGTTGCTGGCCCTGGCGTGCGATCGCCCGCGCCGCGCCGGCCGCGGACTGCAGCGCCGGGAGGACGAGTTCGTCCGAGTAAGCGAAGCCGGTCTTTTCGCCACTGTTGGCGCGCACACCGACGCCCTGGTCGAGGCTGAAGCTGCCCTCGCGGATGATACCGTCCTCGAGCATCCAGCTCTCCTGGCGGCTGACCTGGAAATACAGGTCGGCGAAGTCCACACCGCCATGCATGACGCTACCGAGCGTCGTCGCCAGCTGCGGCTCGCCGAGGCCGGCCGGCTCGAGCAGCTGCGACATGACCGTGTCGATCGATGTGTGGTCGTTGCTCAATACCTTGTCCGTCATTGTGGTGTTTCAGGTCAGGCGGCGGTTCGACAGCGCCGGAAACTCACCGCGCAGCTTCGAAGGCAGCTCAGGATCGATCTCGGCCGCGACGACGCCGTTGCCTGTCGCCTGCTCGGCGAGAATTCGGCCCCAGGGATCGCAGATCAGCGAGTGTCCGAACGTCGAACGGTCGTCCGGGTGGAGGCCATATTGCCCCGGTGCGATCACATATGCCAGATTTTCGATCGCGCGCGCACGCAACAGTGTGTGCCAATGCGCCTTGCCCGTGGTCGCCGTGAACGCGGCCGGGACGCTGAATACGGTCGCACCGTCGTCGACAAGCCGACGATACAACTCGGGAAAGCGCAGGTCATAGCATATGGACAAACCGACGCGGCCGGCAGGCGTGTCGACGCCCACGACCTCGTCGCCCGGGTACATGGAATTCGACTCGCGATAGGACTCGCCATCGGCGACGAGGTCGACATCGAACAGGTGAATCTTGCGATAGAGCGCGCGCATCTCGCCGCCGGCGTCGAACACGGGGCACGCGCCGTAGACGCGCTTGCCGGCGATCTCGGGTGACACGAGCGGCATGCTGCCCCCGACGATCCACAACGCGTTGTCGGCGGCGGCCCGCGACAGGAACGCCTGGATCGGCCCCTCGCCCGGCTGCTCGGCGTGGTCGGCCTTGTCCCTGCCCTGCAACGGCATCAGTGCGAAATTCTCCGGCAGGACCGCCAACGCGCAGCCGCCGTCAGCCGCCTCGGCGAGCAATCGTTCCGCCAGTTGGAGGTTCGCCCCGACGTCGGGGCCCGAATTCATCTGGATCGCGGCGACACGCATTTCATTCCTGCTGCGGTTCCGCGGGAAGACAGCCCGCCAGCTGCCC
>JBFJQO010000269.1:0-3326 GCA_041616535.1 Woeseiaceae bacterium
CGGCGGGCACGCGATTCGGCGCGGAGAGCATCAATATTCGCGGTATCGGCGGCAATCGCGTCGCGATCCTCGTGGACGGCGTGCCGCTGACCGACCAGTTCGATACAGGGAGCTTCTCGAACGCGACGCGGGACTTCATCGATGCCGGCCTGGTCCAGGACATCGAGGTCCTGCACGGCCCGGCGTCGGCTTTGTACGGCAGCTCGGCGATCGGCGGCGTCGTCGCCGTGCGAACCCCGGACCCGGCGGACATCGCGCGTGGTGGCCGCGGCGGAGACATCCTCGCGACATGGCGCGGCGCCGACAACAGCGCTCACGGCCAGGCGATGGTGGCACTCGGCGACACGGCACGGGGCATCCTGGCAGGCTATAGCTGGCGCGACGGGGAACAGGCCGGCTCGGCAGCGGCGCCCGATGAACTCGACACACGCGTCTACACGCGCGGCACGGCGCTGCTCAAGTTCGTGACGGATAATCGCTGGGGACATACGATTCGCGCCAGCGCGATCCGCCAGGAAGGCCATACGCTCTCCGACCTGAATTCGATGCTCGGCAGCGGTCGCTACCGTTCGACGACGGCGCTC
This sequence comes from Woeseiaceae bacterium, assembly GCA_041616535.1. GTDB lineage: Bacteria > Pseudomonadota > Gammaproteobacteria > Steroidobacterales > Woeseiaceae > UBA1847. Next base: position 585 of record JBFJQO010000269.1, read on the forward strand.
GAAGGTGACGACCGCCAGCGACTTACCGTCGTTAATCTCGCGCTGCAGTTCGGTGCGCCCGGTGGCTGGACCGACAACGGTATCGTCAGGGCATTCTGGGAGCAGTCGGAAATTGACCAGGACACGCTCGACGAACGCGCAGCTGCGCGCACGCCCGTTTCGATCGACCGTCATTTTTCGTTCGACCAGGAAATTCGCGGCCTGGAAGCGAACCTCTGGAAGACCCTGGAGACCGGCGTCGTATCGCATCGCCTCGGCTTCGGCCTGGAATACCGGGACCGCAGGACCGCGGAATATCGCGACGGCCTCTCGACGGACCTGGCGACCGGTAGCCGGACGAATGTGCTGCTGGGCGAGGTATTCCCGCTGCGCGACTTCCCGGTCAGCGATACGACCGAGACCGCGGCGTTCATCGAGGACACCATGTCCCTCGGCGACGACTGGACCGTCATTGCCGCCCTGCGCGCCGATCGCTTTGTGCTGAGCCCTGCCGTCGATGCAATGTACCTCGCCGACTACCCGGATTACGTGACGACGAGCCTCGACGAGTCGGACGTCTCGCCGAAACTGGGTGTCATCTACGGCGTTTCTCCCGGGGTGGACGTCTACGTCCAGTACTCGCACGGATTCAGGGCACCGCCCTACTCGGATGCGAACGTGAGCCTCGAACTGCCGATATTCCGAGTGCGCGCCGTGCCGAACCCCGAACTGCAGTCCGAATCGTCCGACGGCATCGACATCGGCGTGCGCTGGCACGGCGTGCGGTCGTCGGCGCGAATCTCCGCGTTCCGCACCCGCTACGACAACTTCATCGAGACCAAGGTCAATCTCGGGCTCGATCCCGACAGCGGCTACACGCTGTTCCAGTCGCAGAACATCGCGGACACGACGATCGAGGGCATCGAGGCGGGTTGGCGCACGCGCTTTGGGGCGCACGAGCAATTCGGGCTGGACGGCTCGGCCTACTTCGCGCGCGGCGACAACGGCGTCACGGGTGAGCCGATCAATTCGGTCGGGCCCGCGCAGGGCGTCGTGGGTCTGGCCTGGCTGTCGCGGGACGAGTCACGAGAGCTGCGGCTGAAGGGCACGTTTACGGACGCCTATGACCGACTCGACGAATCGCGAGGTGAATTATTCAAACCGGCCGGCTATGCCGTGTTCGATCTCTACGTGACGCAGAAGATCGGCAACAACGCCATCGTGCGGGCCGGCCTTCACAACCTGACCGATCGCACGTACTGGAACTGGGCCGATGTGCGTGGCATGGCGCCCGACGACCCGATGATTCCGTACCTCGCGCGGCCGGGACGCTCGGCATCCGTCAGCCTGAACCTGGTGTGGTGACGAGGCGAATGACTATTGAAGACAAGGGAGCGCACTCATGAAACGCAAGAAATTATGCATGCTTCTGGCCGTCCCGATGCTCGGGCTGTCGCTGGGAGCCTGCTCCGAGGATGCCAAAGGCTCCGCGGCTGTCAGCGACACTGCCGTGCACGACGCCGAAACCGCCGTCGCGACGGTGGACGAATTGATGGCGAAGGGCAAAGGCGTCTACGCGGCCAACTGCGCGGCCTGCCACCAGCCCGACGGCAAGGGCCTGGCCGGCGCGTTTCCGCCGCTGGCCGGATCCGATTACCTGAAGGGCGATCGCAAGAAGGTGCTCGCGGCCGCCATGTTCGGACTGTCCGGCCCGATCACGGTCAACGGCGTCGAGTATAACGGCGTCATGCCGAGCCTCGGTCACCTGCGCGACGAGGATCTCGCTGCGGCGCTGACCTACGTGTTCGGTTCGTGGGGCAATGACGGCGCCGCGGTCAGTGTCGCGGAAGTCGCCGCATTGCGCGCCGAACTGGGCCAGGAAGACCGCGCCGCCGGCCAGCGTCACGTCGGCGCGACCGAGGGCGAACTCAAGTACCGGGGAGCACCGTCGGCGATCACGGGTGAAGAGACTCGGCAGGTCATGGCGGCCGGAGGCCCGGTGTTGTCGGAGGCCGAATTCGCCACGGCGACGCAGCTGTATTTCGAACGTTGCGCGGGCTGCCACGGCGTATTGCGCAAAGGCGCGACAGGTAAAGCGCTGACGCCCGACATCACGCTCGAAAAAGGGACGGACTATCTCAAAGCGCTGATCACCTACGGCTCGCCGGCCGGCATGCCCAACTGGGGCACGTCGGGCGAGATGACGGCGGAGCACATCGACATCATGGCGCGCTTCCTGCAGCAGGAACCGCCGGCGCCGCCCGAGTTCGGCATGGCCGAAATGAAGGCGACCTGGAAGGTGCTCGTGCCGCCCGATAAACGGCCCAAGAAGCCGCAGCACAAGCGCGACATCGAGAACTTCTTCTCGGTCACGCTGCGCGACACGGGCGAAGTCGCGATCATCGACGGCGACAGCAAGGAGATCTTCGCGCGCCTGAAGACGGGTTACGCCGTGCATATCTCGCGCGTATCGGCCTCGGGTCGCTACGTGTTCACGATCGGCCGCGATGCCCTGATCAACATGGTCGACCTGTACATGAATCCGCCGGCAACGGTCGCGCAGATCAAGGTCGGCCTCGAGGCGCGTTCGGTCGAGACCTCGAAGTACAAGGGGTACGAAGACAAGTACGCGATAGCAGGTTCCTACTGGCCGCCGCAGTACGTGATCATGGACGGCGACACCCTCGAGCCGCTGAAGATCGTCTCGACGCGCGGCATGACCGTCGATACGCAGGAATACCATCCTGAACCGCGCGTCGCCGC
>JBFJQO010000270.1:0-3302 GCA_041616535.1 Woeseiaceae bacterium
GGAACGACGGGCAGAGCTCGCTCAACGTTATCGCCGACCACATCCGTGCGTGCGCGTTCCTGATCACGGACGGCGTGCTGCCCGGCAACGAGGGCCGCGGCTACGTGCTGCGGCGCATCATCCGCCGCGCCATTCGCCACGGCAAGAAACTCGGCATGGACGCGGCGTTTTTCCACAAGCTCGTCGCGCCGCTCGCCGAGGAGATGGGCGAGGCGTACCCCGAGCTCGTCAAGGCACAGGCGCACGTCGAAAAAGTGCTGGCGAAAGAAGAAGCACGCTTCGCCGAGACGCTCGACCAGGGCATGGAAATCCTCGAGGCCGCGATCGCGGACCTGGGTGGTAAGAAGAAGCTGCCCGGCGACGTCGTCTTCAAGCTTTACGACACCTACGGCTTCCCGGTTGACCTGACCGCCGACATCGCGCGCGAACGCGAGTTGTCCGTCGACGAAAAGGGCTTCGAGGCCGCGATGGAAGGGCAGCGCGAACGCGCCCGTGCGGCACACAAGTTCAGTGCCACAGGCGGCGACGGGCTGAAGACTGACGCGAAAACTGAATTCCTGGGCTACGCAGGCACCGAAGGCGCGAGCGAGATCGTAGCCCTGTTCAAGGACGGCAAACCCGTCGATGCGCTCGGCGACGGGGACGAAGGTGCCGTCGTGCTGGCCTCGACACCGTTCTATGCCGAGTCGGGCGGCCAGATCGGCGACACGGGCATTCTCGTCGCCGACGGCAAACTGTTCCGCGTTGATGACACGCAAAAGAGCGGCGATGCCAACGTGCACGTCGGTGCGCTGGAGCACGGCACGATAAACGTGGGCGACACGCTCGAAGCGATCGTCGACGCCGAGCGCCGCCAGGCGATTCGCCTGAACCACACCGCGACGCACCTCATGCACGCGGCATTGCGCGAAGTGCTCGGGGATCACGTCACGCAGAAGGGCTCGCTGGTCGCGCCCGACCGCCTGCGATTCGACTTCTCGCACTACGAGCCCGTAACGCCCGAGCAGCTGCAGACCATCGAGGATCTCGTTAACCGCGAGATCCGCAGGAACATACCCGCCGAAACCGATCACATGACCTACGACGATGCGATCGCCTCGGGCGCGATGGCGCTGTTCGGCGAGAAGTACGGCGACAAGGTGCGCGTGCTGCGGCTCGGCGACTTCTCGGTCGAGCTCTGCGGCGGCACGCACGTCGATCGCACCGGCGACATCGGCGTCTTCAAGATCACACACGAGGGCGGCATCGCCTCAGGCGTCCGCCGCATCGAGGCCGTGACGGGCGAGGGCGCGATGGCGTGGATCGACGCGAACCAGCGCTCGCTCGGCGATCTCGCCGGCATGCTGCGCAGCACGCCCGACCAGGCCGCGGCCAAGGTTGAACAACTCCTGAAACGCACGAAGGACCTCGAAAAGGAGCTTGCGGCCGCAAAACAGGCCCTCGTGACGGGCGAGGCGACCGATCACGCGGCCGCCGTCGAGGAGGTGGCCGGCCTCAAGGTGCTCGCGGCCCGCATGGACGGCGCCGACGCCAGGACACTGCGCGACGCCGTCGATCGCTTCAAGGACAAGCTGCAGAACGGCGTGGTCGTGCTCGGCTCCGTGGACGACGGCAAGGTGAGACTCGCCGCCGGCGTGACGAAGAACAACACCGACCGCATCCGGGCCGGGGACCTGATCAAGCCCGTCGCCGAACAGGTCGGCGGTAAAGGCGGCGGCCGTCCGGACTTCGCCCAGGCCGGTGGAACGGACCCGTCGAAGCTCGACCAGGCACTCAAATCCGTCGTCGGCTGGGTCGCCGAACAACTTGCCTGACCCGAAAGTCCAACTCCGGGCGGTCCCCTGGGGCCGTCTGCGCGGGCATCCGCAAGGATAATCAGCTAGTATTCCAATAGTTTAAGGATGTACCACGCGTAAATAAGAACGGGGCACGGAGCCTCGCCAGGCAGGAGTAGGAAGTCATGCTGATTCTGACGCGACGCGCGGGTGAGACGGTCATGATCGGGAGCGATATCACGATCACCGTCCTGGGGGTCAAGGGAAATCAGGTCCGCATTGGGATCAACGCACCCAAGGATGTGGCTGTGCACCGCGAAGAGATTTACGAGCGAATCCAGAGCGAGAAGGCGGCTGGGAAAGAGCCCGAGTCCGAATGAGGCGGCCGGAGGCGGAAACCGCTTTACCACCGAATCCTCTGCCAGTACCATGCGCAGTCCGCGCGAGCACCGCAACCCCCGGAGAGATGGCTGAGTGGTCGAAAGCGCTCCCCTGCTAAGGGAGTAAGGGTTAAAAGCCCTTCGAGGGTTCGAATCCCTCTCTCTCCGCCAGAACAAGAAAGGGGCCCCCCATGTGGGGCCCTTTCTTGTTCATGGTGGCAGAGCGATGGAGATGAGGGCCGTTGTTCGACGCACGCAGCGCCACAGGCGCCAGTGCGCTTGCTCGCTTGCCGAGCGAGTATCCCTCTCTAGTCTCTCGACCTCACCAGCAACCGCATCCGGTCGAAATCGACGATGAAATCCCGTTTCCGAAACAGGCTCGTCCCGGCGACGGCCGCCGGCCGGTCGTCGATACCGAGCAACTCGAACACGGGAAAATCGCCGATCAGGAAGCGGCGATTGCGCCAGTACATGCTCGAGATCTTCATGCGCCAGACGATGAGTTCGGTCAGAACCGCGGTCTTACCCGTCACACCCCAGACATCGGGAAGGTCGCGAGGTTGCCGGACGGGCACGTCCAGTTGCTTCGCGGCACGGCGGTTCATGAGATTGACCGTTGCGCCGAGGTCGAACACGGTCGGGATCGGGTCAGCATCGATCAGGATATAGAAAGCGAGGGCGGTCGCATCGCCGGCACCGACATGAATCTCGTGCAACGGGATGGAGTTCCAGCCGCGGTAGGAGCGCTCCGCCACGATATCCGGAGGGTAAAGCCGCACGGCCCCGTCACGCGGCGAATACCAGACGGCATAACGGCGCAGGAAATCGAGACCGAGGATTCCGCCGACGTGCGAGGCCACGGGCGTGGCGTCGGGCAGGAGTGCGACACGCGCATCCGGCCAGATTTCGCTGCCGACCCGGATCCGGGCAACATCGGCGACCGGGAAGAGTCCCGCACCCGTCATCCCCAGCACGCGGACATCTTCCCCGGGCAAGGGCGAAATGTCGGCTGCCGCTCTTGCGTGATCGAAAACGACGGAGATGCTTGCACCCGTGTCGAGCGCGAAACGGAACGGGCCGGCGCCGTTCAGCCGGACCTCGACGACGATGTGCCCGGATGAGGTCACCTCGTGCGGAATGACCGCGA
>JBFJQO010000271.1:0-3284 GCA_041616535.1 Woeseiaceae bacterium
ACAGCATTCAGGAAGTTCATCGCGTCCACCATCTGCAGGCCGTCCCAGAGCTGGCTTTCGAGCGACGGATAGAGAAAATCACCGCCGTGCAACAGGCGGACGTCACGGCCCTGCCGTTGCAGTTCGCGCACGAGCGTCACGACGCGGCTGAAGCCGCCGCGCGTATCGTCTTCGACGGCATCGACGCGGTAGGTGTCGTTGAGATGGATGAACGTCAGGCCGGATCGCTGCGGCACTGGCGTTGACGCGCACGACGAGATTACGAGCAGGACTACGAGCAGGGAAATGATTTTGTTCATGGCGGCATGCTAACCTGATTTCATGAACACGACACGTACGCTGGCGTTCGTTTGCGCCGTCGCCATCCTGGCCGGGTGTGCCGTCGAGGTGCCGACCCACGTCCCCGAGAAAGACCTCGCCCACAACTGGGTGAAGTATTCGTCCGACTACGCGGCGATCACGCGGCAGACGTACGCCGTCGCCACACGGGACCTCGAACGCTTCGTCGCCGACACGTCGTGGTCGGCCCTGCCCGGCCAGACCGGGGTCGAAGACAAGCCGCCCGCGGTCATCCTCGATGTCGATGAAACCGTCATCAACAACGTCGACTTCCAGTTTGCGCACGAACGCCCGTTCACGGATCGCAAGCTCGAGATGTGGGATCGCGCACACCTTGCCCAGCCGGTCCCCGGCGTCGTCGAGTTCATCAAAGCGGCGCGCGCAGCCGGCGTCACGGTGTTCTTCATGACCAACCGCCCCTGCGAGAAGTACGACGACGAAACCGACTCCTGCCCGCAGGAGAAGACCGTCATCGAGGGACTCCGCGAACTCGGCATCGCCGCCGAGCCCGAGTTCGTCATGCTCGCGCTCGAGCAGCCCGACTGGACCGGCGAGAAAGTCGGGCGCCGCAATCTGATCGGCCGCGATTATCGCGTCATCATGGTGATCGGCGACGATTTCGCCGATTTCGTCGCTTGCGCGCGCGACTCCTTTTACCCGCCCTGCACCGAACCCGCGACGCGCGCCAGCCGCCTCGCCGACCTCGAGAAATACAGCCATTTCTGGGGCAACGGCTGGTACATCCTGCCGGGGCCGATGCACGGATCGTGGACCTCCGCCCGCTGAAATCCGCATTTTCGCTGGTATCATAGTCGCATAGAAAACACCAAAAAGAATCAAGCACATCGGAAGGGGGACTCATGTCCAAGGTTAAGTGTGGCCTGATCCAGATGGCATTGAAGGGAGACGGCTCGATGCAGCCCGGCGAAATCCGGGAGCGCATGATCGAGGCACACGTCCCGTTCATCGAGGACGCGGGCAAGCAGGGCGTACAGGTCCTGTGTTTCCAGGAAGTCTTCACCCAGCCCTACTTCTGTCCGAGCCAGGACCGCAAGTGGTACGCGGCGGCCGAGAAGATACCCGACGGCCCGACGACGAAGCTCATGCGGGACTATGCCAAAAAATTCAACATGGTCATCGTCGTGCCGATCTACGAAGAGCATATGACGGGCGTGTACTACAACACGGCCGCCGTAATCGATGCCGACGGGCGTTACCTCGGCAAGTACCGCAAGACGCACATCCCACAGGTCGATCCCGGCTTCTACGAGAAGTTCTTCTTCAAGCCCGGCGACCTCGGCTACCCCGTGTTCGACACGGCCTACCTCAAGCTCGGTGTCTACATCTGCTACGACCGCCACTTCCCCGAAGGCTGGCGCGCGCTCGCACTGAACGGCGCCGAGTACATCGTCAATCCCTCCGCAACGGTCGCGGGCCTGTCGAAATACCTCTGGGAACTCGAACAACCCGCATCGGCGGCGGCCAATGGCGTGTTCATCGGCGCGATCAACCGCGTCGGCACCGAGGAGCCCTGGGCGTCGTCGCACAACATGGGCGAGTTCTACGGATCGAGCTACATCGTGAACCCGCGCGGCGCGATCGAGGCGCAGGCGAGCTACGGCGACGACGAACTGCTCGTGCACGACATCGACTTGGGACTGGTGCGCGAAGTGCGCGACACGTGGCAGTTCTTCCGCGACCGCCGGCCCGAAACCTACGGCCCGCTGACCGATGTCTGAACTGCAGACGCTTTCCACGCTGCGCTCGGTCGGCGAGCACATCGAACTCGACGTCGGCACGGACCTGCTGGAAAGCCCGAGGTACAACGACGACATCGCACCGACGCGCGCCTCGCAACGGACCTGGTCGCGCTGGAACGTGGCGTCGCTCTGGGTCGGCATGGCGATCTGCGTGCCGACCTACACGCTCGGCGGCGTGCTCACGGCGTACTTCGGCCTGTCGGTAGCGGAAGCGCTGTGGACGATCCTGATCGCAAACGTCATCGTGCTCGTGCCGCTCACCCTCAATGCGTTTCCCGGCACGCGCTACGGCATACCCTGCCCCGTCGTGCTGCGTGCCTCGTTCGGCATCATCGGCTCGAACGTGCCGTCGCTGATCCGCGCGCTCGTCGCCTGCGGCTGGTTCGGCATCCAGACGATGTTCGGCGGCATCGCCATTCACCTGATGCTGTCGGCCATGTTCCCGGCCTGGAAAGCGCTCGGCGGCACAGGCGAGGTGCTCGGCTTTTTCATCTTCTGGGTCGCCAACCTGGCCGTGGTCATCCGCGGCTCGGAGTCGATCAAGCGCCTCGAGGCGCTCGCGGCACCCTTGTTGCTCATCGTCGCCTTCGGCCTGTTGTTCTGGGCGCTGCCGAAGATCTCGCTGGGCGAGGTGCTGGCCACGCCTGCGACGCGGCCCGCCGATGCGTCGATCACGACGTACTTCCTGTCGGCGCTGACGGCAATGGTCGGTTTCTGGGCGACGCTGTCACTGAACATCCCCGACTTCAGCCGCTACGCGCGCCGCCAGCGCAGCCAGGTGATCGGGCAGATCATCGGCCTGCCGCTGACGATGCTGCTGTTCGCCGGCCTCGGCGTCGTGCTGACGGCCGCCTCGGTCGAGCTGACGGGCAAAGTGATCTCCGACCCGATCAACCTGATCGGCACGATCGACAACCGCTTCGGCGTCATCGTCGCCATGATCATGATTATCATCGCGACGATCTCCACGAACACGGCGGCCAACATCGTCTCGCCGACCAACGTGTTCCAGAACGTCGCGCCGAAACTCATCAACGAAGACCGCGGCGTCATTATCACGGGCGTGATCGGCCTCGCGCTCATGAGCTGGGAGCTTCTCAAGAAGCTCGGCTGGCTCGAGACCGACGTCAGCGTCGAGAGCCTGTATTCGAACTGGCTGCTCGGCTATTCGAGCCTGCTCGGCCC
>JBFJQO010000272.1:0-3280 GCA_041616535.1 Woeseiaceae bacterium
CTGCGCTAGGGGCGTTTGCCAGGATAATCAGGGCAGGGCGGAAACGGGCACGCGCGCGCTCTTTATGCGACGCATGCCGTCGATGGACTCCGTCCATGCGAGGATCAGATCGTTTTCGAATCGCACCAGCTGCGGCGTCGAAAACGTCATGGCACTCTCGGTCATCGTGACTGGGTTGCCGAGCTTGCCCGTTCGCGATACGCGTCGCAGTCGCAGAGATTGGGCACCCGATGCGGCGCCCTCGAGCCAGCTGACCGCGAAATCGCCGTTCGGAAGTTCCGTCAGACCGACCTGGCCGCGCACGTCGCTCGCGCTCACGACGATTGGTTCCGCAAAGGTCGCGCCGCTATCGAGGGACAGTGCAAACTTCGCTGCGGCCTGATCCTCCGGCGCCGTAAACCAGGCAACGGCGAGCGTGTCGCCGTTGGCGGCAAGTTTCGGCCCGTTGACCGGGCACGCCGTGATCTCCCAGCTGTCTTTTGCCACGATAGCGCCCTGCTGCCAGACGCCTTCTTTGAAACGCGCGATGCGTATGTCACGAATTTCCCGCTCGCTGCGGTCCCGGTACGCCGCAACGGGCCCCTGCGCGGTCATGACCGCGTCGGTCGGACAACAGCTGCAGACGAGGCCGTCGACTTCCTGATCCGCGATGAGCGTCCCGTCGGCATCGATCTCGACAGCGTGCACCGTCATGCCGCGCTCGATGGAATACTCGTCGCCGCTCTCGTCAGTCCTGCGCCCGTCGAGCCACAGCAGGCCGATATGCGAACCGTGCGGGTATAGCGAAACAAAGCCGTGCTGCGTCAGCGTGCCATCCGTATGCGGCGTGATGGGTGCCTGCCAGTCCCGGCCGGCATTCGCCGAGCGACTGTAAGCGATGTCGTAGGCGTACGGTCCGCCCGGCCGCTTGACGAGCCAGTGTGCGACGAGTACGTCGCCGCCGAGCGACCAGACGGAGGGAAGATCGGCCCAGTTCACGAACAAGTTCGGCTCGACGACGACCGTTCGCGCGTCTCGCCACGCGCCGTCCCGGTACACGACGTAGCGCAGCGCGGCGCCCGTCGCGGCCGTCTCCATCCAGCTCAGGACGACATCACTTGCCGGTCCACGCGTCAGGCGCGGCCCGGTGGCCTCGCCCGCGATCGGCAGGGGCAGGCTCTCGGGTTCGACGATGGCCTCACGGCGCGGGTCGCCGCATGCGGTCAAAAGCAAGATGATTGCCGGGAAAAAGCAGCACCGAACGCGGTTCATCCGGGCATTATCCGCGATAACGGGACCGCGTGTGCCGTTCCGATTTTCCCAAATTGATTATCGGCCGCGCCTAGGTATACTGCGACGCCTGCTCGCTGATGGGGTGGTCTTCGAGCCGACGCCATCGGGACAGCGGGGGCTAGGTGGCAGAGTGGTTATGCAGCGGCCTGCAAAGCCGTGGACGCCGGTTCGATTCCGACCCTAGCCTCCAATTCGTAAAGGATGCCGGGCGCCACACAACAATCCGTGGTGCCCGGCATCGTCTTTTCTACGTGCCGGCACGCTCGACGTCGTTGCCATCCGCATCGATCAGCTTGATGTCTCCATAGCCGAGCTCCCGGATGCCGTCCTCGATCTTCTCGCGATCGCCAACCACGACCCAGACCATGCCGTCCGGTTTTAAAACGTCCTTCGCGGCTGCGGCAATCTGCTCGTCCGACAGCGACCGAACCATGTCGGGATACTCGTCCCAGTAGTTTTCGGGCAGGCCGAAACGGACCATTTCGGCGAGCGCACCGGCCACCGAGTTTGCCGTCTCCCAGCGCCCGGGCAGCGTCAGCGTGTTCTTGTCCTTGGCGCGTGCAACTTCGGCCGGGGAGGGCGGGCGATCGCCACGAATCGTTGTGACCTCTTTCAGAATCTCGGCCATCGATTCCCGGGTCTTGTCGGTCTGCACCGGTGCGTATACGACGAACGGCCGCTGGCCTCGGGCGTCGACAATTAGGCTGCGGGCACCGTACGACCAGTGCTTGTCCTCGCGAAGGTTCAGGTTGATTCGGGAGACGAAGCTGCCGCCGAGCACCTGATTCATGGACTCGATTGCGATCTCGTGGTCATTGTTCTTCGGCGGGGCGACGTGTCCCGCGAAAATGATCGACTGCTCGGAACCGGGCCGGTCGACGAGATACACGGTCGAGTTCGATCGCTCCGCCACCGCAGCGATGTTCTTTTGCGGCGTCTCGCCCGAACGCCAGCGACGGAACTTCTTCTCGAGCTCAGGGCGCAGCTCGTCCATCGAGACGTCACCCACGACGACGAGCGTCGCGTTGTTGGGCTTGAACCACGTGTCGTGGAAACGCTTTAGCGCACCGGTGTCGAGAGCGCGCACCGATTCCTCCGTTCCGGAGCCCGTGAACGGCAGGCTGTAAGCGTGGCCTTCGCCGTACAGCAGTTTCGGGAAGACCCGCAGCGCCATGCCGAACGGCTGGACCTTTTCCTGCTGGATCGACGCGAGCTGAAGGTCCCGGAGGCGGATGAAATCCGCTTGCGGGAATATCGGGTTCAGAATCACGTCTGCGAACAGATCCAGGGAGTCCCCGAGACGGTCCTTCAGCGCCGACATCGAGACCGTCGACATGTCGAGATTCGAGCCGGTGTTCAGCGTCGCACCGAGCAGCGACAGCTCGTCACTGATCTCGAGCGCCGTTCGGTTACGCGTGCCCTCGTCGAGCATGTCCATTGCGAGGTTGGCGGTGCCCGGCAATCCGAACTGATCAGCGGCGTGGCCGGCGTCGACTATCAACTGCAGATTTACGATTGGAATTGCGCGCCGTTCGACCAGCAGAACCTTCAGTCCGTTCGATAGTTCGGCACGGGCAACGTCATCGAAGCGCACTGGCGGCGGCTCGCCGACGTCGGGCAGGGCGGAGCGGTCGACCCGATTTTCCGCCGTTTTCAGCTCCGGGTAGGGCTGCACGGCAAGCGCGTACTGACCCCGAGCCATCCACTTGCGCGCCGCTGCAGAAAGATCCTCCGCCGTCGCGCTGTCCCAGACCGCGAGCGTCTTCTTGTACGCGCCGGGATCGCCAAGGTACACCTCGTTGCGGGCGAGGATATCGGATTTGCCGCCGAAGCCGCCCACACGCTCGGCGCCGCGAATGAACGCGGCCCGTCGAGCCGTCGTGATGCGCGCGATCTCGTCGCGTGTCGGACCCTCGTCGAGAAAGCGCGCGACCTCTTCATCGATTGCCGCCTCGACCGTCGCCAGATCCTGATCCGGCATCGCGGTGGCGACGACGCCGAACAGGCC
>JBFJQO010000273.1:0-3265 GCA_041616535.1 Woeseiaceae bacterium
GTCCCGAAGCTCCGTAATGACGGGAATGCGGAGACTGCTCAGGAAGCGCATCAGCTTGTCGAGGCTTCGCGTGTGACAGCGTGTACGGTTCGCGACGATACCGACCCGAACCGTACCGCGATCGATTTGTGCCACGAGCAGCAGTTCCGCGATGAATCGAGCGGCATATCGAATGTCGATCGGCGACGGCACCACCGGCAGGATGACATTGCTTGCATCGTACAAGAGCTCATGCATCTGCGGCCCGCCGAGCCCGGCGGGCGTGTCGACGATCAGGTGCCGGGTTTCGCGCGGCACCCTCAGTTGCCAGGTACGGGTCACGCTGGTCGGCGATCTGTAAGCGGCGATGCCGTGAATCGGCGGCAGCCTGCGCGGCCGTTTCTCGAGCCAGCGCATGCTGGCGCCCTGTGGGTCGCAATCCAGGAGCGCCGGCATCGGTCCGCGACGGGCGATGCTGTTGGCCAGGTTCGTCGCAATCGTCGACTTGCCGCAGCCACCTTTCGGATTCAGAACGACAATACGCTGCAGATCGTCCCGGTTTGGCGGGTTGATCATGGTGCTGCCCGACTATATCTGTCCGACCGGCAACCGGCACTCCACTTCCGGTCCGATCCGCCTGCCCAATCTGCTCCCTGCAGATTTCCCGTTTCCATCCGGTTGCGAATTGCCGGAAATTGTACGCCGGGCCAATCCTCGCCACAAAGTTACTGTCAATCCGGCGGGCGTAAAATGTGCGACGGCAGACGCACGGCGATCGCCACCATTCAGAATCCACAGGAGATTTCATGTCTAAGCCCATCATAAATATGGAAGAATTAGAATACGCCGAATTCGGAAAGGGCAAGCGCTTCAAAGCCCGGCGGGCGCCGGTTTCGAATCGCATCGGCGCGCAAAAGCTTGGCTATGCGGTCGTACGGCTGCAGCCCGGCATGCGCGCCTGGCCCTACCACTCGCACCACGTGAACGAAGAGATGTTTTATATCCTCGCTGGGATCGGCACCCTGCGGCATGCCGGCGAGAAATTTACAATCCGCGCCGGGGACTTCATCTGCGCGCCGCCGGATCCGGCACAACCGCACCAGATCATCAATTCGTCTGACGAAGAACTTGCCTACATCGCGCTCAGCACGCTGGAACCGACCGATGTGTTTCTTTACCCGGACAGCAACAAGTACGGCGTGTGGCACGGCAAATCGCGCGATCCGGACGAGCCCGGCAATTTCATCGTATTCGCGCGCAGGGAATCGGCCGTCGACTACTGGGACGGCGAAGCGGACTGAAGCCGATTCGGTCGCAAAATTGCGACCCGCTGCCACGCCGGTCGCGGTAGAATCGGGCATCGGCAGAGCTGGCGGAGAACAGTATGGCGATTTTCGGCGAAATGCGCCGACGCAATATTTTCAAGGTGAGCCTCGCCTACGTCGTGCTCGCGTGGCTGATCGTCCAGGCAGCCTATATCGCCGTGCCCGCCATCGGCTTGCCGGATCGCACCACGCAGTTGCTGGTGCTCGCACTGATCCTCGGTTTTCCGATTCTCGTCCTGCTGGCCTGGGCCTACGAGCTGACGCCCGAGGGATTAAAGCCGACGGCAGACGTCGACAAGACGCAGAGCATCACGCATGAAACCGGCCGCAAGCTGAACAACATCGTGGTTGCGCTGCTGTTGATTGCCGCCGCGGTCATGCTGACCAAGCAATTTATCGTCTGAGAGTCGAACCCCGCCGGCTTATTCGTCGATCGAAATGAGGTCGATGTCCATTGACTGAATCTCGCTGTTCAGCGCCGGTAGATTCTCGTTCCATACCGAGTCGAGCAGTTTCAGCTCGGATTCGATCGCCGTCGACAGCTCATCGCGCACCGCAAGCGCGCCGTCGGTGGGCCGCTTGTCACCCACGTCCACTGTCCGCATCAGGCTGGTGAGCTTGTTGTTGAGACGAATGGGGTAATTGAGCGGATCCTGGCGGCTCTCGTTCTGTGTCTGGTACAGCGATTCTTCGATCGGCGTAATGGTATCCACGAGCAGGTCGACCTCGTCGATCAGCGCTGCAGTGCGACTGTCCGCGTCCGGCCTCGCCACCAGTCGGGCACGCAGTGACTCGAGCTGGCCACGCAACTGCCGAATGCGCCTGATTTCGTCGTGCGCGCGGGACAACAGGTCACGTGCGCCCGCGATGAAGTCGAATTGCGCGCGATAATCCTCGAGCGTTGCGCTGGATCGCGGGTCCGCGACGATGTCGAATTCGACGGTCTGGGTCGCGTCGCCGACTGTCAGCCGAGCACGATAATTACCCGGCACGGCTTTCGGCCCGTCGCGCATGTCGGCCCACATGATCAGTTTGTCGAATCGCGTCATGCCCGGATAGCGCATGTCCCAGACGAAGCGATTCAGGCCCTGCTCTGCCGGCAATAGCCGCGTGTCCGGCGGCTCGTCCGGCCCGGGCTCCGCTTCGTCTTCGCCAGCGGCAGCCGGCTTGCGGGTCCAGGACCAGATCGGCGCGTCGCCCCGCGCCTCGAATACTTCCAGCGTGAGCGGCAGGTCTTCCGGAAGCGCCTCGGCGATCGCGTAATGAAACACGACGCCGGCCGGTGGATTCGTGCCGGCGTTGCCGGGCTCTTCCGCGTCACCGCCGGCAGTCAACCGTATTGCAGGTCGCGGCGTGTACAGGTGTGCCGCACCGCTGCTTGTGCCGCGAGCAAGCTGGTGCAACACCGTCAGGTCGTCGAGAATCCAGTAGCCGCGCCCCTGCGTAGCGGCAACCAGGTCTCGCTCCTTGACCGCCAGATCCGTGATCGGCACGAGCGGCAGGTTGAGTTGCAACGAGCGCCAGCGGCGGCCGTCGTCGGTCGAGTAATAGATGCCGCGTTCGGTGCCAGCATAGAGCAGCCCGCGCTGGTCCGGGTCTGCGCGGACGACGCGCGTAAAGTGGTCGGCCGGGATACCCTCAACGATACGCTGCCAGCTGCGGCCCCAGTCGGTCGTCCTGTAAAGATAGGGCCGGAAGTCGTCGCTTTTGTAACGCGTCGCCGCCAGGTAAGCACCGCCCGTCTCGAAGGGATGCACGTCGATGCTGTTGATCTGCGCCCATTCCGGCAGCCCGGATGGCGTCACGTTCGACCAGTTGCTGCCGCCATCGCGCGTCACGTGCACCAGGCCATCGTCGCTGCCTGCCCAGATCACGTTCGCATCGCGGTCCGACTCGGCGACCGCGAAGATCGTGCCGTAGTATTCGACACTCGTGTTGTCTTTGGTTATCGGGCCGCCCGA
>JBFJQO010000274.1:0-3217 GCA_041616535.1 Woeseiaceae bacterium
GCTCGATCTCGAGGCATTGCTCGCGCATGTCGACGGCGTGCTGTTACCGGGAAGCTATTCGAACGTCGAGCCGCATCATTACGACGGCGAGCCGAGTGACACGGGGACCCTGCACGACCCGCACCGCGATGCGCTGACCTTGCCGCTCGCGCGACTCGTGCTCGAAAAGGGTGTGCCGCTATTCGCGATCTGCCGTGGCTACCAGGAACTCAATGTTGCGATGGGCGGATCGCTGCACCAGAAGGTGCACGAGGTCCCGGGCTATCACAATCATCTCGAGAATCCGGACGACCCTAAGGACGTTCAGTACGGCCCGTCGCACCCGGTCACGCTCGTGGAAGGCGGCATGCTGCGGCAACTGATGGGCAAAGACACGATGATGGTCAACTCGCTGCACTCGCAGGGTGTTGCGCGACTCGCGGACGGACTCGTCGTCGAAGCCGTTGCCGACGACGGCCTGGTCGAAGCGTTCCGCGTCGAGGACACGGCCGGTTTCAACCTGGCCGTGCAGTGGCACCCGGAGTGGCGCGCGACCGAAAACGAATTCTCAATGGCAATGTTCAAGGCGTTCGGCGACGCATGCAAAGAGCGTGCAGGCCAACGACAGGTGTAACGTGAGTAACAACGACGTATTCGAGGCCTGGTTCCGCGAAAACAACACGGACGACGTCGAGGCGTTCGTCCCCGACATGGCGGGATCGGCACGCGGAAAGGTCGTGCCTGCCGCCAAGTTCGGCAAGGGCGAGATGAAGATGCCGGAGAGCGTTTTCGCGCAGACGGTGTCGGGGCAGTACATCGACGACCCGGACAATATCCAGGACCGTGACATGTTGCTCGTGCCCGACCCGCATACGTTGCGTCCCGTACCCTGGGCAGCGGACCCGGCGGCGTCCGTCTTCGTCGATTGCTATCACCGCGACGGCGCGCTCGTGGCCAAATCGCCGCGCGCGGTACTGCGAAACGTGCTGGCCCGGTACGAAGCACAGGGCTGGGTGCCCGTCGTGGCCCCCGAGGTCGAGTTCTACCTGCTGAGCCCGCACTCCGATCCGAACGCGGAAGCCGAGCCGCCCGAGGGCCGGCTCGGCTGGACCGAGGGCGCCAACCAGCCGTACAGCATCGACACGATGAACGACTTCGACCCGTTCGTGAACGAGGTTTACGCGTTCTGTGACGCGCAAGGCATCGAAGTCGATACGATTTCACAGGAAATGGGGCCGGCGCAGTTCGAGCTGAATTTCCTGCACGGCAATGCCGTCGATCTCGCCGACCAGGTCTTTTTGTTCAAGCGCACGGTGCGCGAGGCGGCCATCAAGCACAAGATGCATGCGACGTTCCTGGCCAAGCCGATGTCAGAGGAGGCGGGCAGTGCGCTGCACGTCCACCAGAGCATCGTGGACAAGAAGGGGAACAACGTGTTTTCGGCACCGGACGGCACGCCGAGTGAATTGTTCTACGGATTCCTCGGCGGCCTGCAACGCTACATGAACGATGTGTTGCTCGTCTTCGCGCCCTACGTGAATTCGTACCGTCGCTTCATGAACCCGGACGCATCGCCGGTCAACCTCGCCTGGGCGCAGGACAATCGCACGGTTGGGCTGCGTATACCGGACTCGGCGCCCGAGGCCCGGCGCATCGAAAACCGACTCGCCGGATCCGACGTGAATCCGTATCTCGTTATCGCCGCGTCGCTGGCTTGCGGATACCTCGGCATGGTCGAGGGGCTTAAGCCCAGCGAGCCGGTTGAGGGCAGCGCATACGGGTCCGATTTTGGGCTGCACAAGCACATCTACGCGGCCGTCGATGCGCTCAGGGAATCGAATGCAATGCGCAGCATGCTCGGCGACCCGTTCGTCGATCTCTACTGTGCACTGAAGGACGAGGAATACCGCGAATTCGAGGAGATCATCACGCCATATGAGCGCGAGATCCTGATGTTCAATGTGTAACGAGGCGATCAATGGCGGCAATTGAAAAGCGTTCGCGCAAGGACTGGCAGGAACTCGACAAGGATCATCACCTGCATCCGTTTACGGACCACAAGGATCTGCACCGAAAACGTTCGCGCATCATCACGCGAGCAGAAGGTGTCTATATCTACGATGCCGACGGCAGCCGGATACTGGACGGTATGTCGGGCCTGTGGTGCGTGAATGCCGGCTACGGGCGGCAGGAAATTATCGATGCCGCGACCGAACAGATGAAAGAGCTGCCGTACTACAACAACTTCTTCCAGTGCGCCCATCCGCCTTCGATCGAGCTTGCAGCTATGCTGAAGGATGTCAGCCAGCCGCAGTTCAACCGTGTGTTCTTCACCGGGTCGGGCAGTGAGTCCAACGACACGATCGTGCGCATGGTGCGCACTTACTGGGACCTGATGGATCAGCCCGGCCGGCACACGATCATCAGCCGCAAGAATGCGTATCACGGATCGACCGTGGCGGCCGCGAGTCTCGGTGGCATGAAACCGATGCACAAGCAAAGCGGCCTGCCGATCCCGGGCATCGTTCACATTGAACAACCGTACTGGTTCGGTTCCGATCGCAGCCTGTCACCGGACGAGTTTGGACTCGCCGCGGCGCGTTCGCTAGAGGACAAGATCAACGAGATCGGGGCCGACGAAGTGGCTGCGTTCATCGGCGAGCCTATCCAGGGCGCAGGCGGCGTCATCGTCCCGCCCGATTCCTACTGGCCCGAGGTACAGCGCATTTGCGACGAGTACGGAATCCTGCTGATATCCGATGAAGTCATCACGGGATTCGGACGCCTTGGCGAGTGGTTCGGCGCCGACTACTTCGGCACGCGCCCCGACTTCATGCCGTTCGCCAAGGGCGTGACGTCGGGTTACCTGCCGCTCGGCGGCGTTCTCGTCAGCGATCGGGTCGCCGACGTGCTCGTCGACAAGGCTGGCGAGTTCGCCCACGGATACACCTACTCGGGCCACCCCGCAGCGTGCGCGGTGGCGATCGCCAACCTGAAAATCCTGCAGCGCGAGAAGCTGGTCGAACGCGTGCGCGACGAAATCGGTCCCTACCTGCAGGCGCGATGGGCGCAGCTCGCTGACCACCCGCTCGTCGGCGACACGCGCATGGTAGGGCTCATGGGCGCATTCGAAATCGTCAGAAAAAAGGCGCCGATGGAACGCTTCCCCGAGAAACGGGGCGCCGGCGCGATTTTCCGGGATGCGGCCATCGCAAACGGAGTATGCCTGCGCGCCAGC
>JBFJQO010000275.1:0-3210 GCA_041616535.1 Woeseiaceae bacterium
GTGCGATTAACGTCATCGTCGGGCGGCGCCAGTTCGCACGCACGAGCAAGACGCCGGGCCGGACGCAGCTCGTCAACTTCTTTTCGCTGCGCGACGGCGAACGCCTCGTGGACCTGCCCGGCTACGGTTTCGCCAGGGTGACCGAGTCGAAGCGGCGCCACTGGGCCGACCTGATGGCCGACTACTTTGAAACCCGCGCCAGCCTGCGCGGCATGTTCCTCGTCGTCGACATCCGCCGCGAGCTGACGGATGCCGACCGCCAGATGATCGGCTACGCGGACGCCGTCGGATTGCCCGTGCACGTATTGCTGACGAAGTCCGACAAGCTCAAGCGAGGGCAGGTGGCCAACGCCGTGCTCGCGGTCCGGCGCGAGCTCGGCGACAATATCGGCGTGCAGGCGTTTTCGGCACTGAAGCGCGACGGCGAGGACGAGGCGCGCGCGCGGCTCGAGGCATTCCTCGCGCTGCCGGCCGGGCAATAAAAAGCCCCGAAGCGCCTGGGCGCCCCGGGGCCAGAATAGGCAACAGGCTTGGGGTTACCGTGTTGCACGCCCGTTTAGGGAGGTAAACAGGCGAGTGACTTACGCACTCGGTTAATTAGAGCCAAGAAGCCGCGCTGAGTTCCCGTTGTACCATAAGTCGTTGATTATTATGGAAAAATAGTTTGGACTCAGTCTAAGTCCTGCCGCGCCTTAGTGGGCCTCGTCCCAGTCGGCCCCGGTGCCCGTATCGACCTTGAGCGGCACGGTCAGTGTCGCCGCCGCGCTCATGAGTTCGACGATCCGCGCAGTCACGGCATCGACGTCGCGTTTCGCGACCTCGAAGACGAGCTCGTCGTGCACCTGCATGATCATGCGCGCTTCCGGCCGCTCGTCCTGTAGCCAGGCGTGCACGGCAATCATCGCCCGCTTGATGATGTCTGCCGCGGTCCCCTGCATCGGCGCGTTGATCGCACTGCGCTCGGCGTACTGGCGGCGTTGCGCATTGCGCGCATTGATTTCCGGCAGGTACAGGCGGCGGCCGAATACGGTTTCGACAAACCCTTTTTCGCTGGCGCTTGCGCGAATGTCGTCCATGTATTGCTTCACGCCCGGGTAACGCTCGAAGTACAGGTCGACGTATTCCTGCGCCTCCCCGCGCGCGATGCCGAGCTGCTTGGCGAGTCCAAATGCCGACATCCCGTACATCAGGCCGAAGTTGATGGCCTTGGCCGAACGCCGCTGGTCGTCGCTGACCTCCTCGAGCGGGGTGTCGAAGACTTCCGCTGCCGTGGCGCGATGCACGTCCTGCTCTTTCTTGAACGCGCGCAGGAGGCCCTCGTCGCGGGACAGGTGCGCCATGATCCGGAGTTCGATCTGCGAGTAATCGGCGGCCAGCAGAACGTGTCCCTTCGGTGCCACGAAGGCCTGGCGGATGCGCCGGCCTTCCTCGGTGCGGATCGGGATGTTCTGCAGGTTAGGGTCGGTCGAAGACAGCCGGCCCGTTGCCGCGACAGCCTGGTGGTAGGACGTGTGGATGCGGCCCGTGCGCTCGTTGATCATGAGCGGCAACTTGTCGGTGTAGGTGCTCTTGAGTTTGCTGACACCGCGGAAGTCGATGATCACGGCCGGCAGCTCGTAGTCGCCGGCGAGTTCGACGAGCACGTCCTCGGCCGTGGACGGCTGCCCCTTCGGCGTCTTGCGAATGACGGGCAGTCCCTGTCGTTCGAACAGGATTTCCTGCAATTGCTTCGGGGAGCCGAGGTTGAAGGGTCCGCCCGCGAGCTCGTGCGCCCGCGCCTCGAGTGTCGCCATCTTCTTGCCGAGCTCGGCGCTCTGCACGCCCAGCATCTTGCGGTCGACGAGGACGCCGGTCTCTTCCATCTCGAGAAGGACCGGGACGAGCGGTTGCTCGATGTCCTCGTAGACCTCGCGCAACGTCGGCACGTCTTTCAGCTGCTTCCAGAGCGTCTCGTGCAGCTGCAACGTGATGTCGGCGTCTTCGGCCGCGTACGGCGTAGCGGTCTCGAGATCGACCTGGTTGAAGGTCAGTTGCCTGGCGCCCTTGCCGGCAACGTCTTCGTAATGAATCGTCTCCTTGCCGAGGTACTGGCGCGCGACCGAATCCATGTCGTGGCGCGTGGCGACGCTGTTGAGAACGTAGGACTCGAGCATCGAGTCGAACGCCATGCCGCGCAGCCGGATGTCGTAACGCGCGAGGATGTGCGCGTCGTATTTGAGATGGTGGCCGACTTTTTTCCGCTTGTCGTCCTCGAGCCACGGCTTCAGCTTCTCGAGGACTTCGTCGCGCGGCAGCTGCTCGGGCGCACCCGGGTAGTCGTGCGCGACCGGCACGTAGCAGGCGTCGCCTTCGGCGACCGCGAGCGAGAAGCCGACGATGCCGGCCGACATGTAGTCGAGGCTGTCGGTCTCGGTGTCGAAAGCGACGAGTTTCGCCTTGCGGATCTTCTTCAACCACGTGTCGAACGCCTTCCAGTCGAGCACCGTCTCGTAGTCGGTCGGATCGTCCGCGGGGACGGGATCTGGCGTTTCACTGGCGCTTTCGTCGAGCTGCCGGAGCAGGGAGCGTAGCTCGTAATGGCCGAACAATTTGCGCAACGCGTCCACGTCGCCGTCGTTCGCATTCAACTCGTCGATGTCGACGTCGAGATCGAGGTCGGTGCGAATCGTCGCGAGGTCGCGCGACAGCCGCAGTGACTCGACATTGTCGCGCAGGCTCTCCCCGACCTTGCCCTTGATCTCTTCCCCATGCTCGACGATTGCGTCGGCCGTGTCGTACTGGTTCAGCCACTTGGCGGCGGTCTTCGGGCCGACTTTCGGCACGCCCGGGATGTTGTCGGAGCTGTCGCCGACGAGCGCGAGGTAGTCGATGATCTGTTCCGGCCACACGTCGAATTTCGCCTTGACGGCGTCGCGATCCATGCGCGTGTCGTTCATCGTGTTGACCAGCGTCACGTTGCCCGTGACGAGCTGCGCGAGGTCCTTGTCGCCCGTCGACACGAGGACCTGCAGTCCCTTGCCGTCCGCGCGGGCGCACAGCGTGCCGATGACGTCATCGGCCTCGACGCCCTCGACCTGCAGCAGCGGCAGGCCCATTGCTGCAACCGCATCGAGGATCGGTTGCACCTGCGAGCGCAGTTCGTCGGGCATCGGCGGCCGCGTCGCCTTGTACTCCGGGTAGATGTCGTCGCGGAAGGTCTTGCCCGGGGCA
>JBFJQO010000276.1:0-3202 GCA_041616535.1 Woeseiaceae bacterium
ATCCGGCAGGCGCCCTCGTCGGACACCATGCACGGCCCGATCGGCTTGCGCGGCGTGCAGGCCGCACCGTAGAGGCGACACTGGTTCGGGTAGATCTTGCCGAGCACGACGCGCGCACAATCGCAACCGGGCGGCATTTCGCCGACGCGTTTGCGCGACTCGTCGGCGTAGGAGCGGAAGTGCTTGCGCGCATCGTGTGCGGCGTACGCGTCGCGCAATGCGAATCCCGATCTCGGGATTACGCCGATGCCGCGCCAGTTCGCATCGACGACGTCCATGACCTCGGCGAGTTGCGAGCGTGCGACCGTGTTGCCGCCCGGACGCACGGCCTGGGGGTAACAGTTGTCGAGGAAATGGCGGCCGTCGCGCAGCTGCCGCATGACCGAGTACATCGCCGCGAGGATCGAGTCCGGTTCGAACCCGGCCACCGCGGCCGGGATGTCGTGGTCGCGCACGACGAACTCCCATTCCTCAGGTCCCATGACCGTCGACACGTGGCCCGGCGCGACCAGCGCGTCGAAACCCGGCGTCCCCGAATCGAGCAGCATCGCCACCGCGGGCCAGGTCAGCCGGCCCGACAACAGCACCAGCAGGTTGTCGGGCGCGCCTTCGGCCAGCATCGCGGCCACCGGTGCCGTCGTCGTCTCGAAGCCGGCCGCGAAAAAGACGACGCGGCGCGACGGGTCGCCTTGCGCGATGCGTACGGCCTCGCTCGGCGACGCGATCGGACGGATGTCGGCACCCGCCGCCTTCGCCTGTTCGAGCGAGCGCGGCTCGCGTTTCGGCACGTTGACCGGGACCCGTAGCATGTCGCCGAACGCGACGAGCGTCACGTCCTCGTGCAGGGCGATCTGGATGGCTTCGTAAACGTCCTCCTCGGGACAGATGCAGACGGGGCATCCCGGACCCGGCACGAGTTCGATGTTGTCGGGAATGACCGTGCGCAGCCCGGCCACCGAGATCGAGCGCTCGTGGCCGCCGCAGACGTTCATGATGCGCAGCGGGTGCTCGATGCCGAGACCGCGCAGCGCCTCCAGCCAGTCCGCGGCACTGCGGCCCATCAGGCCGCCCCGGCAGTGACGCGGGCGGCACGCACGGCCGCCAGGCGCTTGCGCAGCCAGTCGAGCCAGTTCGCCATGCCCTCACCGCGGCGCGCCGAGACACGCAGCATCGGCGCGTCGCTTGCGAGCTTGCGCAGGCAGTCTTCGGCGTACGCGGGATCGAAATCGTCGAGCACGGGCAGCAAGTCCGACTTGCTGATCAGGACGAGGTCCGCCGTACGGAACATGACGGGATACTTGGCCGGCTTGTCGTGGCCCTCGGGCGTGGACAGCAGCGCGACGTTGGCGTGCTGTCCGAGATCGAAGCTCGCCGGGCACACGAGGTTGCCGACGTTTTCGATAAACACGATGTCGGCCCCGTCGACATCGAGATCGTGCAATGCGGTATGCACCATGTGGGCATCGAGATGGCACGCGCTCCCCGTGCTGATCTGCACGGCCGGCACGCCCTTGCGGCGGATGCGCTCGGCATCGTTCTCGGTCTCGAGGTCGCCTTCGATGACGGCGATGCGCAGCTCGTCGCCGAGTGCGTCGATGGTGGCTTCGAGCAGCGCCGTCTTGCCCGCGCCGGGTGATGACATCAGGTTGACGGCAAGCGCATCGTGACGCTGGAAATGCTCGCGATTGTGCGCGGCCTGGTGATCGTTGGCATCCAGGAGACCCTGCAGCACCTCGACCGATTCATGCCCGACGAGATGCTCGTTGCCGGGTGTGACGTTACATCCACACGTATCGCACATGACGTTCCCCTCACTCAGATTTCGGCCAGCACCTCGTCGAAGGCCGCCCAGGAATCGGCGGCGTCTTCGGCGGAGACTTTCTGAATAGCGTAGCCGACGTGCACGAGAACGTGGTCGCCGATCGCGACATCTTCGTGCTGCAACATGAACAGGCTGACTTCGCGCTCGATGCCCTTGGCCTCACAGGTGCACTGGTACCCGTCGATTGCTGTTATTCTCATGGGCACGGCAAGGCACATACACGGTCTCCACAACCAATATCACGTAACGCTAATATACTAGAACTTCGCCGGATCGGCGAGCGTGGATAGCAACGCGGCGGTACGTACAATCGCTTACTGCGCTTTGTCCCAACAGTGCTAGGTGCATGAATACAACAAGGAAATTAATCAGTTTCGCGATCCTCGCCCTCATCCTGCCGGCGTGGGCCGGCGCAGAGCCGCCGTCGGTCGTCGAGGTCTGCAAAGCCTGCCACGATATCGACGGCTCGGGGGTCGGCAAGGCCTACGTCCCGATCATCGCGGGCATTCCGGCCGTGCACATCGAGGAGGCCCTGTACGCCTACAAGGACGGCGCGCGTCAATGCCGCATCGAACCCGTCATGTGCGAGACCGCGGCGCTGCTCAGCGACGAAGAGGTGGCCGACCTCGCCGCTTACTACGGCGCCCTGCCGCGTTACTCGCACGCAACGACGTACAACGAGAAGCTCGCGGACGCGGGCCGGGAACTGCACCAGCGCCTGTGCGGGCGCTGCCACGTCCCGCCCGACGCGCCCGACGTCGCCGATGTGCTCGGGTACCCGCTGCATGGCCAGCGGGCCGACTACCTGCGGTACGCGCTCAAGGCCTACCTCGACGGGACGCGCGAAAACCTGTTGGCCGACATGGCAGAAAAACTGGAGCAGCTCGAGGACGGCGACGTCGAAGCGCTCGTCCATTACTACATTAGTTTCTGATCGAAAGGCTTACCGATGAACTACCGTGCAGTCGCGGCGGCACTCGCCGCCTGTTCGCTCCTTACGTCCGGCGCGATGGCCGAGGTGACGCTCATTCACGCCGGCGAACTGCTGGCCATACCCGGCCGGGCCCCGCAGTCCGAAATGACGATCATCGTCGAAGACGGGCGTATCAAGGGCGTGCAGGAAGGCTACTCGGAAGTCGAAGGCGCGAGCGTCATCGACCTGCGTGGGTCGTTCGTACTGCCGGGACTCATGGACATGCACGTGCACCTGCAAAAAGAGCTCGGACCGGCCAACGACCGCGACCGCCTGAAGATGTCCAAGCAGCTCATGCAGATGCGCAGCCAACACTACGCCATGAACACGCTGCTGGCCGGATTCACGACCGTACGCGACGTCGGTTCCTCGCCGCAGGAGATGTATGCGTTGCGCGATGCCATCAA